>JBDKTJ010000132.1:0-6235 GCA_039698075.1 Thermoguttaceae bacterium
TGATCCACGGCGGCAAGGCGTTGGCCGCGATGGACGCCCGGTTTTCCGTGGCCATCGAAGACGTCCAAAAGATCGCCATTCCCGTGTTGCGACACCGCATCAGCACGAACTTTCAGGCGCAGGCTGAGGGCATGGCCAACGAAGACATCATTCAACGATTGATCCGAGAGACGCCGCCGCCGGTGATTCCGAAGTATGAGAAGTAGGGGGCTGGGGAATGGGGGCGTGGGGCGAGAAATCCGCCGTCCCTCGTCCCCCGCCCCGCGGCCCCGCGCACCCCGCTATGTCCACCGCTGAAAAATATCTGAAGCCGGAAGTGATCCGCCAGATCAAGCGGCTGGACCTGCGCGCTCAGTTCATTGTGAAGGGGTTTTTGCACGGGTTGCACGCCAGTCCGTTTCACGGGTTTTCGGTCGAGTTCAGCGAGCACCGCAAATACACGCCGGGCGACGATCCGAAAGACATCGACTGGCTGGTTTACGCGAAAACCGACAAGTATTACGTCAAAAAGTTCGAGGCCGAGACGAACATCACCGGCTATTTGGTGATGGACTTGAGCCGGTCGATGGGCTACACGTATCGCCAAGAGTTGACGAAGTTCGAGTATTCGATCTGCCTGGCGGCGGCGCTTTGCTATTTGATGATTCATCAGCAAGACCCGGTCGGGCTGCTGACGTTCGATCGCAAGATCCGCCACAGTTTGCGGCCCAAGACGCGGCGCGGTCACTTGGGCGACGTGTTGTCGCTGCTGGCCAATTTGAAGCCGGCCGGGGATACCGACATCGCGCACAGTCTGACCCAGGTGTCGGCGATGTTGCGGCACGCCAGTCTGGTGATGGTGTTTTCGGACCTGCTGGCCGAGCCCGGACCGATCCTGGACGCGATCTATCGGCTGCGGCACGGCGGGCACGACGTGATTTTGTTTCACGTGTTGGACGAGGCCGAGGTGCGATTTCCGTTCGAGGGCATGGTCGAGTTGCAGGATCCCGAAGGCGGCCAACGTCAGACGCTCGACGCCGACGGGTTTCGCGGCACGTATCTGCGCGAAATTGAGCAATTTCGCGAAATGTATCGCCGCGAATGTTCGCAAGCCGGGGTGGATTACGTGCCGTTGGACACCAGCATGCGATTCGATCGGGCGTTGGGCGAATATCTGATGCGCCGGAGCGAACGAGGCTGAAAATGGGGGACGAGGGATGGGGGACGAGGGACGAAAATCGGAGGAAAAGTCAATGAGTGTTCGTTGCTATCGGGATTTGGAGATTTGGCAACTTGGCGTCAAGCTCACCAAACGGATTTACGAGTTGACTCGCACGTTTCCAAAACACGAAATCTACGGCTTGTGCAACCAGATGCAGCGGGCCGCGGTTTCCGTTCCCGCCAACATTGCTGAGGGGCACGCACGTTCGTCGACCAAAGAGTTCCTGCATCACCTGTCCATTGTTCGCGGTTCGCTTGCGGAATTAGAGACCATGCTGACCATTTCGCAAGAGCTCCAATATTGCCAACCTGCGATCGTTGCGGAAATACTTCGATCGTGCGATCAGATTAGTCGCATGATCGCCGGACTCCGTCATCGTCTGGACGAAAAACTTCAACGCGACGTCTAACTCCCCCGCCCCTCGCCCCACGTTCCCCGTTTTATGACCTTCGTGAACATCTCACTGCTGGCCGGGACTGCGTTGGCGGCGTTGCCGATCTTGCTGCATTTGATCATGCGGCGACGGCCGACGCTGCTGGAGTTTCCCGCCATGCGATTTGTGCAGAAGCGGGCGGACGCCAACAAGCGGCGGCTGCGGATTCGGCATTGGTTGCTGTTGGCGTTGCGGGTGGCGGTGATTGTTCTGTTGGCGTTGGCGCTGGCTCGGCCCAGCGTTCGATGGTCGGGCGCGAGCGGCAGCCAAGAGGCGCCGGTGGCGGCCGTGCTGTTGTTCGATGCCGCGCCGCACATGGAATATCGCCATCAAAATCAGACGCGATTGGACGCCGCCCGGCGGTTGGGCCTTTGGTTGCTCGGGCAGTTGCCGGAGCAGAGCGAGGTGGGCGTGCTCGACACGCGGCTGGGCTCGGCGCCGGCGTTTCAGGCCGATCGCGGCGCGGCCCGGCAACGGGTCGAACGGCTCGAAACCGTCGGCAATTCGCAACCGATGCCGTCGGCGATCGAGCAGGCGGTGAAGCTGTTGCGGCAGAGCCGATTGGAGCGAAAAGAGCTGTACGTGTTCACGGATCTGTCGCGCGGGGCGTGGCCGGAGTCGGCCGCCGAACGACTGCATCGGCAATTGGCCGCGGCCGGCGATTTGGGCCTCTATGTGATCGACGTCGGCGTGGCTCGACCGACCGACTGCGGATTGGGCGTCGTGCGGCTGTCGGGCGAAGTGCTTTCCAATGCGAGTGCGTTGGCGTTGCAAACGGACGTGTCGTGCATGGGGGCGGCCTCCTCGCGGACGGTCGAGTTGCACGTGCTCGACGCGGATCGGAAGCCGCAGAAGCGCAGCCAGCAGAGTTGCGACGCCGCGCCGGGCGAGTTGCGGACGGTCGAGTTTCGCATCGGAGGCTTGAAGCCCGGCGTGCATCAAGGGTTTGTGCGATTGGTCGGGCAAGACGGGCTGGCGGCCGACGACGTCCGATATTTCACGGTCGTGGTTCGACCGGCGTGGCCTGTGTTGATCGTGGCCCCGCATCCGGCGTCGAGCTATTCGTTGTTTTTGAGCGAGGCGTTGGCGCCGGCGGCGTTTCGCAAACAAGGGCAAGCCCGATTTCAATGCGACGTGTGTGACTTGGAGAATCTCTCGCAGCAGAATCTTTCGCCCTACGCGGCGGTGTGGCTGTTGGACCCGACGCCGATGAAGCCGGAGGCGTGGAAAAAGCTGACGGATTTTGCGGCGGAAGGGCGCGGCGTGGGCGTCGCGTTGGGCCGCAACGCCTCGCCGATCGACACGTTCAACGATACGGCAGCGCAGGAGATTTTGGCGGGTCGGTTGCTGCGGCAATCGCGCCGCCCCGACGGCGACGTGTATCTAGCCCCGCGCGACGTTCAACATCCGGCGCTCTCGGCGTTTCGAAGCCGCGAGGGCGAGACGCCTTGGATGGATTTTCCGGTGTTTCGCTATTGGGAGCTTGAGCGTCCGCCGGCGGGCACGAGCGTCGTGATTCCGCTGAGCAACGGCGCGCCGGCCGTGTTGGAACGTGCGATCGGCCGTGGCCGGGCGTTGACGTGGACCACGCCGGCGTCCGATCCGCTCAGTCGGCGCGACGCTTGGAATCGGCTGCCCGACGGCTGGCCGTTTGTGGTGTTGGCCAATCAGATGACGGGCTATCTGGTCGGCGGCGGCCAGTCGACGTGGAATTATTGGTGTGGTCAGACCGTCGTGTTGCCGATCGGGGGCGGGGCCGATGCGCGACGCAGCTATTTGTTGTTCACGCCCGACGGGTTGAGCTTTCCCGTGACGGCCGACCCGGAACGTCGCGAGCTATCGGTCACGGCGACCGAGTGGGTGGGCAACTATCGGCTGCAATCGGGCGGGCAGACCGGCGTCGAGTTCGGATTCAGCGTGAATTACGCGCCGGACCAGACGCGGCTCGATCGGCTGACCAGCGCCGAGTTGGCCGCGATGTTCGGCCCGGTGAAGTTTCGGCTCGCCCAAACCCGGCAGGAAATTGATCGCGACGTGAGCATGGGCCGCGTGGGGCGCGAGTTGTTGCCGCCGCTGATCGTGTTGGCGGCGTTGCTGCTGGGGGCGGAGTGGTGGATGGCGAATCGGTTTTATCGAGAACGGAGGAGTGGGAGCAGTGGTCAGTGGCCGGTGGTCAGTGGCCAGTGAGAGCATTATTGAGAAGTGGCCGGTGGCCGGTGGTCAGTGGCCAGTTACGGCAGTTGTTGTTTTTGTGGTGTTGAGGGAGATTTGCTGAAGACGCCGGAGGTGAGTGTCGGAGTTCGCTGCCATTCTGTTCTGTATTGATTTCCAATCACCGACCACTGACCACCGACCACTGACCACTAAAATTCCATGTTCCACCTGTCGCTCAATCCGGTCTTCGACAGCTACCTGCTGGTGGCCGTGGTCGCGACGGTATTGATCGGATTGTTGGTTGTGGGGCCCGATCGGGCGAAAACCAGCCGTTGGCAGCGGGCGGCATTGACGCTGATCCGAGCGATCGTCGTGGCGATGCTTGTGTTGGCAATGCTTCGTCCGACGTTGGTCTACACGCAGACGAAAAAGCAGGCGGCCACGTTGGTCGTGATGGCCGATCAGTCGCGGAGCATGTCGGTGCCGGACGCGGCGGGCCGCAAGACGCGATGGGAGGCGTTGCGGGCGGCGTTGGCCGAGTCGGCGGGTTCGCTGGGGCGGCTGCAACGCGATTTCGAGCTAAAGGCTTACACGTTCGACGGCGAGTTGCACGAAACCGCCGTGGTGGACGGGGCGGTGCAGTTGCCAAAATTACCCACCGGTCGGGAGACGGCCATCGGGGCGTCGCTGGACGACATGATGCGTCAGGAGGCCGGCAAACGGCTGTTGGGCGTGCTGCTGTTGAGCGACGGCGCGCAGCGCACCTACGCGCCGAGAGATTTGCCGCCGCAGACCGCCGCGGTTCGGCTGAAGCATCTCGGATATCCGATGTTCACGTGCACGTTGGGCCAATCGCGAGGGCTGGGCGAGGCCAAGGACGTCGCCTTGAAGGAATTGTTGGTTACGCCGAGCGTGTTCGTGAACAACGAGCTGACGGTTCGCGGTCAGGTCCGCGTCGATGGGTGCGTCAACGTTCCCGTGCCCGTCCGCATGCTTTTCGAGACGTCGCCGGGCCGGATGGAAGTGGTCGCGCAGCAGACGGTTCGCGCGGAGACGGACGGGCAGCGATTGCCGATCGAATTGCGTTACGTTCCGAAAACGCCGGGCGAGTGGCGCGTGACGCTCGACGCGGCGGAACAGCCGGGCGAGTTGGCCACGACCAACAATCGGCTCAGCACGTTCGTCCAGGTGTTGAAGGGCGGGCTGAACGTGCTTTATATCGAGGGGACGCTGCGGGTCGAATCGAAGTTCATTCGCCGCGCGCTCGATTCGTCGCCGAACATCAAGGTGGACTACGTGCGGCTCGACGCGCGCGATCCGACGGGTCGGCCGGCCGATCTGGCCGAGCGGCTTCGGTCGGGGAAATACATGGTGTACATCCTCGGGGACGTCGATTCCGCCGCGTTTCAGAAGGGCGAATTGGACGGCTTGGCCGACAGCGTTTCGCGCGGGGCGGGTTTGATGATGCTGGGCGGGTTCCAAAGTTTCGGGGCGGGCGGATATGGCGATACGCCGCTGGCCCGAGTGCTGCCGGTCGGCATGGATCGGCTGGAGCGCCAGCGGTCGGACGAACCGATCCGCGACGATTTGCACTGGCCGGGCCCGTTGGTGATGCGGCCCACCGCGACGGGGCTTTCGCATTTCTTGACGACGTTGACGGCTCAGCGTTCGGACAATGCGGCGTTGTGGGCGGAGTTGCCGCCGTTGGACGGAGCGAATCGGTTTCACGACGTGTCGCCGGGTGCGACGGTGTTGGCCGACGCCGGTCCGGAGCGTCCGCTCTTGGTGGCGCAAAACTACGGCGACGGCCGCGTGTTGGCGTTTGCCGGCGATTCGACGTGGCGTTGGTGGTTGCAGGGGCACGAGGCGGCGTTCAAACGGTTTTGGCGGCAGGCGGTGTTGTGGCTCGCCCGCAAAGATCAAATCCGCGAGGGCGGGGCGTGGATCCGTTTTGCCCGACGTCGATTCGCTCCGTCCGAGCAGGTCGATTTCACGGTGGGCGTCAATTCGCCCGGCGGCGAACCGATCACCGACGCGGAGTTGAAGGCCGACGTGGTCGCGCCCGACGGCGTTCGGCGTCCGGTCGCGTTGTTGCGGCAAGGCGAACGTGCGACCGGTACGCTGCGCGATCTGCAAACGCCCGGCGACTATACGATCGAATTGACGGCGAGCCGGGAGGGCCAATCGTTGGGCGCGGCGAAGGCTCGATTCCTGGTGTTTCCGCAGGATCTGGAGTTGGACAACGCCGCGGCGGACGGTTCGACGATGGAGAGCCTGGCGGCGATGACCGGTGGCCGATCGGTTCCGCCCGAACAACTGCCGCAGTTGATCCGCCAACTGACCGAAGAGACCAAGCAGCTCGACATTCAACAAGAGACGAATAAAACGTTTTGGGACACGTGGCCGTTTTTCTTGCTGGCGGTCGGGCTGATGGGGGTGGTATGGTT
>JBDKTJ010000133.1:0-7018 GCA_039698075.1 Thermoguttaceae bacterium
ACGATCAGGTTGATAGGTCGGATGTGTAAGCGCAGTAATGCGTTCAGCTAACCGATACTAACGGACGAATGCTTGGCCGCATGTATCCAACGCTCCTAAGAGCCCGCGTTAGGATGTCACTTCTTTACCACAACCTGACTAGTGGCCAGTGGCCGGTGGTCAGTGGCCAGTGAAGGCAAATGTTCCTGCCTCTCACTGACCACCGACCACCGACCATCGACCACTGCGAAAGCGTCTCGGTCCTTCGAGTTGGGCCGGTCGCTCCTTTCCGGTGACCATATCTGAAAGGCCACACCCGTTCCCATTCCGAACACGGTAGTTAAGCTTTCAGAGCCGATGGTAGTACCAAAAGTGCGAGAGTAGGTGTCGCCGGATTTTAATTCAAAAAAGCCCCGTAGGCCAATCAGGTCTGCGGGGCTTTTTCGTTTCCCTTGGTTCCTCCGGCCTTCCCCAAAACCTCCACTCGATCATTTGATTTCGACAACCGTCTTCAACTCCATTTCCGCCGGTTGCAGACATTGCTGTTCGTTGCACGCCTGGTAGGCGACGCTGCACAGGATCGCGTATTTTCCAGCGGGCATTTGGGGAGAGGATTTTAGTCGCCGGGTGAAAAGCACCTCTCCGCCGTAGCCCGGATGACCGCCCGACATGCCGGACACGAAGGGCTCGGGGGATTGCCACTCGCCGACAGCCGACAGACCGGGCGGCAGATTGAGTCGAAGCTGCGTGGCGGCCGAACCGAGCGACGCTTTCAAAGGGTCGATTTCCCACAACGGGGCAATTTCCAGCAGCACGGAAAGTTCAAGTTCATCGCCGGCTTGTGTCGCGGCGTTGGCCAGGCGCAGTGTTCCCGTCACCGGTGTTGCAACGGACGCATGTTTTTTCGACTGCAAATTAGGCGATGCGGGCACGGACGGCGACTCGCAAACTTCTCCGCTTGGATGAGAAGTTGGGCCACAACCGCCGATGGCGATGATGCACAGGGAAAGCCAAAAATGCCGCTTCATGGCCGATCCTATTTTCTGAGAAATAGCCACACGTAGCCATGTGGAATTTGCAGGTAATAGGACTCATCCCCATCATGGCGAGTTTTCGCCAGCAGCGGACGTATTTGCTGGCAGAGTTCTTTTTCCCGTTTTTTACAGTCCTTTGCTTCTGGACTGTCCTGTAAGGCGGTGTAGGCTTTCCTCCATTCCACGGTTGCCTTGTCGCCAAAGCTGGCGTCGCCGGGGTATCGCTTGGAAAATTCCTTTTTGAACGACTTAAACTTTTCGGCCCATGGTTTATTACACGAATCGAGGTCTGCGAGCAATTTTTTCAGCCGAGTTTTTTGGCCTTCCGTGAGGTCCTTTTTCGGTTCGTACACGGAATAAAAATCGCCCAGGAGCAAATCGATTTTTCCATCGCCGTTCAAATCGGCCACTTCAATTTGGACTCGGACGCCGGGCTTGATGTCGTCGTCGCTCCATTGAATGCGATCAAAACCATTGCCGTCGCATTTTTTGACAAGCGTGACGGCCTTTGCAAACTTCGGCGCATGCCGGTCGCCGACGTTGCGATACCATACGACGCCGCCGTCCTCGCTGCTGACGATCAAGTCCCACAAACCGTCGCCGTCCCAATCGGCCACGACAGGGCAACAGTGTCGGGCGACTTGGATCGGTTGGCCGTCGGCCAGGACGTCTTGGTTTTCCTCCGCGAAAACCGCTTTCTTGGCGGTGCCTTCATTGATCCGCAGCTTGAGATGTCCTTCAAAACAACCAATCAGCAGACTGTAAACTCCGTTGCCGTTCCAATCGACGGGCGTAAAAAAGCTGCCGAAGGATTGAAAGTTTTGCTTTTGCTTCGGACTGCTCCGCACGGGCACGCCGTTTTTGTCGAGCAATTCCACGCCCGCGGCAAACTTGTGGTCGGGCAGGCCGCGGAAAAAGTAGCAATGGCCCGGGTCGTAAGAATTGCTGATGAAGTCGCGGATGCCGTCGCCGTCCAGGTCGACGAAACGCGGCTGGGCGCCGATGCAACAGTAGATGCGCACCGAAGCGTCTTTGCCGCCCGCCTGAAGCTTGCCGATGTCGTGAAAAACGGGCGCGTTGGGCTTGCCGACGTTTTTATAGACGTGAAACTTGCCGCTGAAGTCGCCAACGATCAAGTCTTTCAGTCCGTCGCCGTCCAGGTCTTCCATGCAAGGGCTGCTGTGAGCCCAGGCCTTGCTGCCGGTATCGATGACGGTTCCATCCGCCTGAAGTCGAACCGGCTTCTCGAAGACCTCATCGGCCAAGGCTGCCATCGCCATGCACGTCGCTACGACCCATGCGAAAACGCCTGTCAAGAAACGCCGCATCATGGCATTTTCTCCTTTTTGAGAAAGGCCGTTCGCGGATTTTTTCTGGAGAATGTTTTTGATGACGAGTCGTCTGATTTGTTTGAATTAAATCACATCGTTAGAAGTAAGGCAACCATTTCCCCTCGACAAAGATTGCCAGCGGTTGGAAGCGTTTCTTGAAAGCTCCGTAGGCCGATCAGGTCTGTGGGGCTTTTTTCATTGGGCGTCATACGCAAAACGTTCTGAAAACGGCCCACGCCATTCTCTCAAAGGGAGAGAGATGGCCGCGGATTGGCTTCGAGAGGCGATCTCAAGAATGCAGCTTCTTGTTGTATGAGACAAAATCATGTTTTTCGAGGCGGAGCGGAGCTGCGCGGTGGATTGTAAGTCGCAGTACAGCAACAACTTGTGATATCGTCGGCTTTGATACGCTGGTGCCCCCGCAGGCGGGTTAGTGGAAACTGCCAGGTGGTACCTCCTGATTTTACGCAATTTACGCAAGTTCCAAAGTCTTTTCGTAGACGACCGAGTTGGCGGGACTTAATGTGACATTATCGATATTCCGTCCTCCTAACCTACGAGGCAGCTCAACGCGAAACGACGTCGGCTCTTCACGACGATTTTCTTCTTTCCGTTCCGCGATCGATGGACGTTTGCACGGCAGAAGAACCCAGGCCGATCAACGAGTCCGATGGCCGGATCCTTGTCCAAGCGAGCATCGATAAAAAAGCACGCCTTGAAACGGTTCTGTGCCACGCGCGATCGGAGAAACGTCGTTGAATGGTCCGACCAGCACCAACCCGAGAAGCATATACCTGAGAGGAGATTGAGACATGAAGTTAGTGACAAGATCCATGTTGGCGGGATTGATGGTTTGGGGGGCATTGACCGGCTTGGTTCACGCCGAGCCGATCACGTTAGTCGAAAAGAGCCTCACGGACCTGTTGGGGGCGGGGTTCACGACGGCGGGGACGCTTTTGAACAGCAACATGAGCAGCGGCAATTTACATTCCGAAGTGCTCAGTCAGGCGTTCACCAACGGCGGCCTGTACGTCTATCTGTACCAGGTCGACAACACGGGCGTGGCCGGCAACTCGTCGGCTGAGTTGTTCACGCTCGGCGAGTTTGCCGGTTCGCTGAACGCCGGCGACATCGGTTATCTCAGCGGCTCGATTCCAACCGGCTTCACCAGCGGCGACCAAGTGCCCGAAAGCGAGGCCTACGTCGACGAATTGGCCGGTGGACTGGACATTTCGTTCTACTACACGAAACGTTCGGGCTATGAGATCGCGCCGGGGGAAGTCAGCCGGGTGATGTTCCTCCGCAGCGACTATGCGCCGGGCCAGGTGGTTGGCAGCGTGATCGACCACGACGCGGCAAGCGGCTTGGTGGTCGGAGCGGTGCCGGAGCCGACCACGATGGCCATGCTGGTGTGTGGCGGTCTGACGGCGCTGGTCTGTGTCGTTCGGAGAAGTCGGCGGAGCGCGATGGTCAACGGTTGACCGCGTGAGGAGAACGGATATCTCTCGGAGGAAGATTGTATCACGGACGAACCCTGAGTCATTTCAAGAAATCCAAACGATGAGGCAGCTTTCCTGAAACGTTTTGAATAGTCGTTTTTCTCTGTTGCGAAGTCAATTAATCGGCCTGAATGGGCCAAAGGACGTTGAAAATGAAACGCTGCACGATCGTTTGTGTGTTGTCGACCATAGCCATGTGTCTCGTAGTCGCGGGGCAAGCGGCCGCCGTGCAAATCAACATTTATGCCGCCGGGGCGCCGAACATTTATGGAAGCTCCAGTTACGCGACGTGGTGGAGCAACGCGCAAAGTGCGATCCGCGCCGGCTCGACCAGCTATGGCAGCGGAAACGCCGAGTACCTCCAACTGAGCGCCACCGGCGGCGTCAGCGAGGATCAGCCGGGCTATCAAGCGGTCACTACGGGATTCGACAGTTGGCATGGAGTGGCCGGCGGCACCGGCGAGCTCGGCACGCGAATCCATTTCATCTACGACATCAAGGCCAACGAGGGCGAAACGATCAGTCTGGCCAACATCTCGGGCGTCGACGTGCTCGAAAACGGTTGGGGAGACACGAATTACTCCATCTTCACGTCCTTCTACGGCGAACCCAGCTCCTTCGACTCGACCACGACGTTTGACTCCAACAAACGAGTAGGCTACACCGCCGACGGCACGTTGGTGACCACCGGCAACGACATGACGGGCGTCACCGAGATCATCGGGAACTTCGGAATGTCGTACGCCGCCTATTTTCCCAACGGCTACTATGGCGGAAACACCGCCCAGGAGGCGCTGGACAACGCGATTGCCGACATGGAAACGAACCTTCAGAGTTGGCGCGGCGTGTTGACGTACTCCGGCACGACCGTCGGCACGACCGTGGCGTTTGTCCCAGAGCCGGGCACGATGGCGGCGCTGTTGTCCGGCGGCCTGTTGATCGGCGTCGTCGCAGCGTGGCGTCGTCGTCGCCTGACGCGGAGGTAGAAGATTGTTCTTGTCGGGGCAGTGTGCCCGGCGGAGATCGCCCGCACACTGCCCCAGTTTTTTTGCTTGCCCCATTGAAACAGGTTGAATGATTGTGCGACAATCCCTTGGCTTGATCGTCATGTGTTGTCTGACTGTCGCATGGTCGTTTCAGTGCGAAAAGGTTTTTTCGGCTGGGGGCGACCGATCGGTCGAAGTCGCTCCACTGACGGACATGGAGAAGGACGCCCTGTGGCGCGACGGTCAGGGATCGCTTGGCAAGAAGTGGGACGACGGGCTGTCTCTGTCGTCAAGCAGCCGACCGGACAGCGGGCGGAAAGTCCCGGCGGATGGCAACGGTTCGTCGTCGCCGAGTTCGGGCGACACGGCCATGTATGTCATTTGCCTGGTGATGGCCGTCTGCGGCGCGGTGACGATTGGCGTTTCGTGGATTTACGGGTGGGTGGTCGGCGTGGGCCGCCGCTCGAAACAGCGCGCGGCCGGACGGTGTCGGATGCTGAGCACCAAGTTGATCGACATTGACAGGGAGGTGGTCGACTTGGAGGAGCCCTGATGGTTTTGGGCGGGTGGGCGACCGTGCGAAACCGGACGACCGCGACTCCCGCCGAGACGGTGTTTGCCGAGTCTGTATCCGTCCGCGCTGAGATTTCGGCATCGCTGCGCTCGGCGGGGGCCGCGATTTTCCGGCGGTCACCGAAGCGTGGAGCAGAAATCGCGGGCAATGTTCAGTCGCGGCGGTTCCACTTCTTCCCATCATTCGTGTTGCAGTAATGCTTATGTTGCATTGTTGTTTGTACATTTTTTCTGTTGGTTTCGGGTGGAGTGCATCAAATTGACGCCTTGGAGCGTGGCCCAACGGAGTTAGCTGACTCTACTGAGTGCGTTATGCGAAAAAATGAAATTCGAGGGAAATTCGTCGGGTCGGAAATTCCACGCCATGGCGGCGATGCGTAAAATTGTTGGGTACGTGTGGGCTGCAGAAAACCACGCAAGGGCACATTATGTCGAACTGTGGAGGCAGCAACGAATCTTTTGGATAGGTGGGGTGAATGGCAAGCAAGGAACTCGGACTTGTCACAAGGGTGCTGATCGCCGGTGACCAGCCAGTGCTTCGCTTTGGACTACATCGCTTGTTTTCGCAAGAAAGCGGCCTTCAGGTCTGTGGCGAAGTGGATGAGTCGGACAAGCTGTTTCAGCAGATGGAGCAGGTGTGTCCTGATTTGGTCGTCCTCGGACTGACGCTGGACGGTCGAGCCTATGTCGGTCTGATTGAGCGACTGAAGACCGACTACCCGGAAACGTGCATCTTGGTGGGAACGTATCGAAATGACGCGCAACTGGCTGCTCGCATTCTACAGGCCGGGGCCAACGGGCACGTGTATTGGGGCGAGTCGATCATCGCGATTGTCGAGGCGGTTCGGACGGTGTTGCGCGGCGAGATCCGCGCCGGAACGCCAATCGTCAGAAGGCTGCTTCAGCGTGTTGCCGACGGGCAACCCCTCGACAACGATCCGGCCCGGGTGTTGTCACCCCGCGAGTTGGACGTGTTTACCATGATCGGGCAGGGTTTTACGACCCTGCAGATATCGCGGCGGCTGGACCTGAGTCCCAGGACGATCGAGACGCATCGCAAGAACATCAAGATGAAGTTGGAACTGGCGACGATCTCGCAATTGAATCGGTGCGCGTTTCAATGGGTGGCGATGCACTCGCAGCGCGCGTAGCGAAGGCCGCTGGACTGCGATTCGGCGTTTGACGGCGATTTACAGCAGCGCGGTGCTGAAATAGCGTTCGGCCCGATCGGGAAGCACGGTGGCGATGTTGCCTGGGATGCGACGGGCCAATTGCCGGGCGGCCCAGACATTCGCGCCTGAAGAAATGCCCACCAACAGGCCCAAGTCGCGGCTCAGTTGACGCGTGGTTTCGATGGCGTCCTGGTCGGAGACTTCCACGACTTCGTCGACCAACGAGATGTTGAGCACGGCGGGAATAAATCCGTCGCCGATGCCCTGGATCTGGTGCAGACCGGGCTCGTGGCCCAGCAACGCGGAGACGTTTTTGGGCTCGACGGCCACGATGCGAACGTTGGGCCGATGCTCGCGCAGGAACCGGCCCACGCCTTGCAGCGTGCCGCCGCTGCCCACGCCGGCCACGAAACAGGCTACGTCGCCGTCCATTTGACGCCAGAT
>JBDKTJ010000134.1:0-21808 GCA_039698075.1 Thermoguttaceae bacterium
TTGTCACTGGCGCTACACGGCCCGGGCTTACGAAAAATTCAACAACTACTGGAAAACGCGGTCACCATGGCCGCATAATGTGCAAAAGTCGAACTGCGACGCTAAGCGAAAATACAACCCAATCATCGCTGCAAGAGATATTTGGTAGCTACCAAGTCGCAAGGATGGTAGGTCTGAGCAGAAGAAGCATCGAGAATTACAAAGTTGCTTTAAAGCATTGGCAAACATTCGTTGGTCCGATGCCTGTCGAAAAGATTACGTCAAAAGTGATCGCTGGCTTTCAGCACGTCCTATTGCAACGAATGGCCTCGGCGACGGTCAACGCCTACCTGCGGCCGATCAAAGCCCTACTGCGGTTCGCCGCCGACGAAGACTCGGGCCGCCTAATCCAAAAAGCCCCAAAGATCCGAATGCTGAAAGAGCCGCGGCGGGTTCCGTTGGCGCTGACGTTGGACGAGTTCTCGAAAGTATTGGACACGTCCAGAGCTTGGCCGGGCGAAATAGGCGGTTCTCCGGCCGGAGCATGGTGGCTAGCCTTGCTGCTTGTTGCGTGGGAAACTGGCTTGCGTTACACGGCCTTGTTGTCGATTCGGACCATCGATTTCGTGCCGGAGTCTGGCGGGTTGTATTGCCAGCCAGAAACGCAAAAGGACAACGAGGGCATGTGGTTTCAATTGACACCAGATGCACTTCGAGCGGTGTTGGCAATCTACAATCCCGACGAACTGCTGTTGTTCCATTCGGGCGTAAAGATCGAAACCGTGGGGCGATGGTTCCGCAAGGTTCTCGACGACTCGGGAATCTACGCGCCAAAAGGTTGCGGGATGCGATTCCACCGGATCAGGAAAAGTAAGGCGTCGTATACAAAGACACTGGGCGGGGACGCACAAGCGGCTTTAGGACATAGCGATTCGTCTGTGACAAAGCGATATTTCGATCCCCGGATTGTCAAGCCAGTAAAGCAACCGACGATGCCGTCGCCTGATTGCCCCCATAGAGCTAAGATTCTGCTGCCCGGCCCCATCGCCCTATTACCTCGGCCGGAGACAACAAAGCCAAGATCGACCCCAGAGGGCGAAGCAGCGGCATAGCGATGTGATCGCCCCCGAACTTGCTGGACGGGGGATTTTTCCGAAACACGGCGAACAGGAAAAAAACCGGCAGTGCATACATTGACAAAATGGTAAGTATTCGCAACAATAGGACGCGAGAGGACCGATAACGATGAAAGCAAAGCAGCCGGTACCGTTGACGGATCAAGTGAGAGCGGCCGTAGAACAATGCGGTCAAACTCGATATCAGATTGCCAAGGCGACGGGCATCAGCGAAGCGACCTTGTGCCGGTTCGCAAGTGGCGAAAGGTTTCTCTCGCCCAAGGCCCTCGACATCCTTGGAGCATATCTTGGTTTGCGGATTGCAGCCGACAGGCCGCAAAAGAAAGGCGGGAAGTAGGCATGGCAAGCATTTCGACCGATAAACGCGGCAATCGTCGCATTCTGTTTGTGAACGGCGACGGACAACGCAAGCAAATTCGGTTGGGCAAAACGCCAATCAAAACAGCCAGGACCATCAAGTCACACGTCGAGGATTTAGTGGCGGCGTCTCTTGGTCGCCATGCCCCAGCCCCAGAAACCTCGGCTTGGGTTGGTGACCTGAAAAGCAAGCTGCATGGCAAGCTGGCGGCCGTGGGATTGGTGACTCCTCGGGAATCGACGGCCGAAAAAGAATCGGCCACGTTGGGCGGGTTCCTCGAACAGTACATCGACAGCCGGAGCGATATTAAGCCGGGAACGAAAACCAATGGTGCAGGAAAATCTCCTGCAATTCTTTGGCACAACCAAGCCGCTTGGCGATATTTCGCCGGGCAATGCCGACGAGTTCCGGCAAGACCTTTTAACGAAAGTTGGCGAGAACACAGCGCGGCGACGTTGCGGACGAGCTAAGCAATTCTTTCGGGCAGCGGTTCGCAAGCGGCTGATTGCCGAAAACCCCTTCGGCGATCAGAAAGGGCTTGCCGTCCGGGCGAACCCGAGCCGGTTCTATTTCCTTTCGAGGGAAGACGCCCAGAAAGTTTTGGACGCTTGCCCGGATGCCCAATGGCGGCTGATATTCGCCCTGAGCCGTTTTGGTGGGCTGCGATGCCCATCAGAGCATCTTGGCCTACGCTGGGGTGACGTGGACTGGGGACGCGGCCGAATCACCGTGCACAGCCCGAAAACGGAAGCCCACGAGGGCTGCGAATCTCGGCAGATACCTTTGTTTCCTGAGATACGTTACTACCTCGAAGAGGTTTGGGAGCAAACCGAGCCAGGAACGGAATGGGTAATCACTCGATACCGAAGCAGCAACGCCAACCTTCGGACACAGTTGGAACGGATCATTGCCCGAGCCGGCTTGAAGCCTTGGCCGAAGTTGTTCCAAAATCTTCGCTCCACCCGTGAGACGGAGTTAGCCCAAAACTACCCTATCCACATTGTTTGCGCCTGGCTTGGCAATTCGCAACGGGTGGCGGCCAAGCATTATTTGCAGGTCAGAGACGAGGATTTCGACCGGGCATCCACCCTAATGGGAGGAGGCGCAAATTCCGGCGCACTTGAGGCGCAAAAAGCGGCGCAGAAACAGGCGCAGTCAACGTCCGCCAATTCCTGCCAGCCATGCCAAGAAACACAAAAAGCCCTGGAAAACCAAGGCTTTTGTCACGCCATGGCCAAGTCTGGCGAATCTTGGCAAGATAAGCAAACTACCCCGCTAGGACTCGAACCTAGAACGAGGGAACCAAAATCCCTTGTGTTACCATTACACCACGGGGTAAACCGCACGCAAACACGCTTAAGTTGTTTTTCTACTTGAAGTTGCGTCAACCGAACGCGTTGGCTTCTGGTCTGGCGGATCGACCGAAACACGGCCGGTCGCTGGGCGATGCCGCTGCTTCAAGTGACGACCAGTATAACCACTTTGCGGTGGCGTTCAACTGGAGTTTGTCCCCTGCCGCGATGTTTCTGCGATCAAACCGTTTTCGTCGCCTCGTCTGGGCTATCGCAGGTTTTGCTTCATCACTTCAACAATCAGACGATGGCAGTCGTCCGGCGAGCGAGGGTCGATCCGTTGAAAATCCGGCTGATGGGAATTTCGGCCCGTCACCACGACCCAGTTGCCGTCGCGGTCACACAAGATGAGATTGACGCCGCCGACCACCGTTTTGCCGTCGGGCGATCGACCGATGCCGTAATCGGCAAGCAAGGCGTAGTCGGTCGCCGGCGAATTCTTGCGTAAGAATTCTTGAAACGCCTTCGCGGTGTCGGAGAGGATTCTCACCTGATTGACGTTGGGCTTGATCTTGAACGGCAGTTCGACGTCGACGGCCTCGGCACGGCCAAGATCATCGTGGGCAAGCATGGCCGCGAGGGTTGCGGCGGCCTGCGGATCGCTTCGGCCCAAGACCCGCACGAACACGGCGATCTTGTCGGTCTTCAGCGTCTGTTTCAAGACTTTGAGTCGGGCCTGCATGGCTTCACGTTCGGCCTTCGACGGTCCTCCTGATTTTTCGGCCCAGAGCTTGGCCATTTTGCCCTCGGGAGCAGTTTGCTGATTGGAATCCATCAAGCCCCAAAATGGCCGCAACTGCTGGAAGGTATAGTAGCAAGCCAGCATCGGATCGACTTTCTTCGCTCCGTGCGCTAGAAGTTGTTGTTGGTCCAAGCGGTCGGTCAGGACAACCTTTCCTTGACAATCGACGACGGCCAAATGAATTTCAACCGCCCCCGTGCCCGGTTTTCCGAAAAACTGCACAAAAATCGCAAACTCGGTCTTGAGCTTCTGCGACTTCACGAATTGGGCAAACGCTTCGGCTGCCTTGGCAAGATCGGCGTCTTGGGGTGGCATGAATTTCGCGTCAGCGATCTCGATGTCCTTCATGCCGCCGCGTTCCAAAAACAGCCCGATCAGCTCGGCCATGTTTTTGGACATGTCGGCGGAAACGCCCGGCATGGGTGCGCCGGAGTTGATCACGATCGGAAAGACCGTCACCGTCTTTTCGGCAACGCCGACAGGAGCGGCAGGCGTCGCGTCGGCAGCCACCAACCGCCAAGGCACGATCCCCAGCATCGCAATCAAAACAACCCAAACGGCCGACGCCACGACGATGCCACCGGAAGCGGGACGAAACGACTTCATTGCAGTGATTCTCCTTTTCAGGGTTTTAATGGTGGGGGTCCATAAGATTCCATCATGCAACCCTTGTGGAGAGTATCATACCCATCTGATAAATAGGGCAACAGATACATCGCGGCACATATCTTGCAAATCTGGCGATGACATGCCTACAGGCAACCCCTCACTAGATTGATAGCCATCCAGTTTTTTCGTTTTTTTCGCGCGCCCACAGGCGGAGAATATACCGTCCGGTCATTTTGGTGGTATATTTGGTCTTGACCATTGACCCGCCGGTCAATAAAATAACATTGCTGGTTTGGAAAGGGACCGCTTATGCCCAAATTGACCGCGATACGCAAACGAGCGATCGACGGAATGATGAAAGAGTCGCTCTTCGACGCCTCCATCGCCGTGTTGGCCGAGTATGGCGTCGAGGGGATGACGATGGACCGCGTGGCGGCGGCGGCCGGCGTGGCCAAGGGCAGTTTGTACCACTATTTCGGCAGCAAGAAAGACCTGCTCCAATTCGTCTACACAAAAATCATTGACCCGGTCATTCAGGATATGACCGAGACGTTGACGCGGAATCAGCCGGTGATCGAGAAACTCCGGTCCCACCTCCGCCGGATTCTCGAACACGTGGCCCAACACGTTCAGGTCTTCAAGCTGCTTTTCAACGACGATATGGCTCGTGGTTTGCTTCAGTCGTCGGAACGCAGCATGCATGAACTCGGCTGCCGACAGATGGCCGAGCTGTTTCGCCAGGGGATCGCCGAGGGTACGATCGCACCCACCGATCCAGTGGTGTTGGCTCGCATGTTTTTGGGACTTTGTCAGGGAACGCTCGACGACAACCCGGATATTGTGGACCCCGAACAACGCGAGCGGCTTTTGTGTCTGATTATGAGCGTTTTTTTGAACGGCATTGGGACGGAAAAAGGACGTACGGAAAAAGGACGTGTTGTCAAGGACGGAATATGAGCATGGGAGCAATAGCGATGCGGTGTCGCGGGTGGAAACTACTACTGGCGGCGGTTCTGCTGACAAGCCCTTGCTGGGTGGGCTGCACACGTCAACCCTCGGCGGCGTCCCCTCCGGCGCCGGAAACGGCCGTCGTCACGGTCGAGTCTCGGCCCGTGGTGCTGACCGCGGAGTTGCCTGGGCGAACGTCCGCCTATCTGGTGGCGGAAATTCGTCCGCAGGTGAACGGGTTGATCCAAAAACGGCTCTTCACCGAAGGCTCGCAAGTCAAAGCCGGACAGATTCTTTATGAGATCGATCCGGCGCCTTACAAGGCGGCCTATGACAACGCCGCAGCAAACTTGGAGTCCTCCCGGCAGGCGGTGGAACGCGCAAAGTCCACGTTGGCCGCGAGCATCGCCGCGTTGAAACGGCATCAAGCCATCTTGAAACTGGCCAAAACCAATCTCCGACGATACGACAATCTGCTTGAAACGAAGGCTGTTTCGGCCATGCAGCGCGATCAGGCCGTTTCCGACGTCGACGTGGCCGACGCCGGATTGAAGGTGGCCGAGGCCCAGGTGAACAGCGACCAAAAGACCATCGGACTGAGCGAGGCCGCAGTCAAACAAATGGAAGCCGCGTTACAGACGGCCAAGATCAATCTGGATTACACCAAAATCACCGCGCCGATCAGCGGACGCATCGGTCGGTCCAACGTGACCGTCGGCGCGATCGCCACGGCCTATCAGCCGCAGTCCTTGGCCACCATTCAACAGTTGGACCCGATTTTTGTCGACGTGCCTCAGTCCACCGTGGAGCTGAATCGCCTGAAGCACAGTCTTGCCGCCGGACGACTCAAGGAAAATGGGACCGACACGGTCAAAATCGAGTTGGAGGACGGCACGGCCTATCCGCAGGACGGCTCGCTGAAGTTCCACGACGTGACGGTCGACCCGACCACCGGGTCGGTCATCTTGCGCGTCGTCGTCCCTAATCCCGATAGCTTCCTGTTGCCGGGCATGTTTGTCCGCGCCGTCATCGACCAAGGCGTGAATCAGCACGCCATTCTCGTTCCGCAACAGGCGGTCGCTCGCGATCAGAAGGGTAATCCGTACGTGTTGGTCGTGGACGCCGAGGGCAAGGCGCAGCCGCGTCCGGTCGTGACCGATCGCGCGATCGGCGACCAGTGGCTCATTTCCTCGGGACTTGCCCCGGGCGAACGGGTCATCGTCGAGGGAATGCTCCGCGTGCGGCCGGGAATGGTCGTCCGAGCCGTCCCCTTCAAGGGAACCGGCCAGCCGAGCCCCGCGGACTCTCTGACGAAGGCTCCGAAGACCACACAATCGAAATGACGGAGACGTCCCGTGCTGTCGAAATTTTTTCTGGATCGTCCTGTATTCGCATGGGTCATCGCCATCATTTTGATGGTGCTGGGCGGGCTGGCCATCTACACGCTGCCCATCTCCCAATATCCGCCGATCGCGCCGCCGTCGATCGCCATTGATTCGTTCTATCCCGGCGCTTCGGCCGAGACCGTCGAAAACAGCGTCACCCAGATCATCGAACAGAAGATGACCGGCTTCGACGACATGCTGTATCTGTCCGGCGTGAGCGATTCGTCCGGTTCCTCGCGCATCGAGTTGACCTTCAAGCCGGGCACCGATCCGGACTTGGCCTGGGCCAAGGTGCAAAACAAACTGCAACTGGCCATGACGAGCTTGCCCGAGGAAGTCCAGCGGGCCGGCGTGGCGGTCAATAAGTCGACGCGCAACTATCTGATCGTCGTGGGACTGATCTCCGAAGACGGGAGTATGGACGGCAACGACCTGCGCGATTACGCCCAATCCAACTTGGAAAAGGTTCTGTCGCGCATTCCCGGCGTCGGCGAAGTGACCAATTTCGGCTCGCAGTACGCGATGCGCGTGTGGCTCGATCCGACCAAATTGACCGACTACCAGCTCACCATCAGCGACGTCATCCAGGCTCTGCGAAGCTACAACGTCGAAGTGTCCGCCGGCCAATTCGGCGGGACGCCGGCCGTGAAAGGACAGCGGTTGAACGCCTCGATCGTGGTGCAAAACCTGCTACAGACGCCCGAACAGTTCGCGTCGATTCCGGTCCGCACCAACGCGGACGGCTCGGTCGTTCGCATCCGCGACGTCGGCCGCACGGAACTGGGCACCGAGTCTTACGACGTTCAGGCGTTTTACAATGGCAAACCCAACGCCGGCCTGGCCATCCGCCAAGCGCCGGGCGCCAACGCGTTGGAAACCGCCAACGCCATCAAAAAGAAACTAGAGGAGATGAGCCCCTTCTTTCCGCGCGGCATGAAGGTGGTGTATCCTTACGACACCACGCCGTTCGTCCGCGTGGCCATTCATGAAGTGGTCAAGACGCTCATCGAAGCCGTCGTGCTCGTCTTCTTGGTCATGTATCTGTTCATGGGCAACATCCGCGCCACGATGATCCCCACGATTGCCGTGCCGGTGGTCCTTTTGGGAACATTCGCCGCATTGGGGCTCTTTGGCTTTTCCATCAACATGCTCACCATGTTCGCCATGGTGTTGGCCATCGGCCTGTTGGTCGACGACGCCATCGTCGTGGTGGAAAACGTGGAACGCATCATGACGGAGGAGGGCCTCTCGCCGCGCGAGGCCACGGCCAAGTCGATGGAGCAGATCACCAGCGCCTTGATCGGCATCGGTCTGGTGCTCTCCGCCGTGTTTGGTCCGATGGCCTTTTTCCCCGGTTCGACCGGCGTCATTTACCGACAATTTTCCGTCACGATCATCGCCTCGATGTTGCTTTCGGTCGTCGTGGCGTTGATTCTCACACCCGTGCTCTGTGCCTCGTTCCTGAAGCCCGTCGGCCAAGGACACGAACCGGCGGAGAATTCGTTCTTCCTGCTTCGGCCGTTCTTCCGCCATTTTGATCGCATCTTCTTCTGGATTCGAGACCGCTATGTCAGCGTGGTCGGGTATTCGCTGTCCCGAAAGCTTCGATTCTTGTTTGTGTATGTGCTGTTGGTCGTCGTGGTCGGTTATCTCTATGTCCGGCTTCCGAGCGGCTATCTGCCCGACGAGGATCAAGGCATTTTGATGTGCCAGGTGATGATGCCGACCGGGGCAACCCTCGAACAGACCCAAAAAATCGCCGACCAAGTGAACGACTATTTTCTGACAAACGAAAAAGAAGCCGTCGAATCCTGTATGTCGGTCTCCGGAATCGGTTTTTCCGGCCGATCGCAAAACAACGCGATGGTGTTCGTCAAGCTCAAGGATTGGTCGCTGCGTGACCGGCCGGACCTGAAAAGCACGGCGATCGCCGGTCGGGCGATGCACGCCTTCGCCGGCATTCGCAATGCGATGGTCTTTGCATTCCCGCCGCCCGCAGTGGTCGAACTCGGAAACGCCCGCGGCGTCGACTTCCAATTGCTCGACCGCGCCGGCATCGGGCATACCGCCCTGATGAACGCTCGAAACCAGTTGCTCGCCATGGCCTCACAAGACAAACGGCTGATCAACGTGCGTCCCAACGGCATGGAAGACGTGCCCGAGTTTCGCGTGGACGTCAACTGGGACCAGGCCGGCGCTCAAGGCGTCCCGATCGACGCCATCCACACGACGGTCTCCGCCGCGTTTGGCAGCAGCTACGTCAACAATTTTATTCAGGGCGGCCGAGTGAAGCGGGTGTACGTCCAGTCGGACGCGCCGTTCCGCATGTTGCCCGAAGATCTGAAAAAGCTATACGTCCGAAACAGCACCGGTAAAATGGTGCCCTACTCGGCGATCGCCTCGAACCGCTGGAGCAACAATTCGCCACGACTGGAACGTTTCAACGGCTTCCCGTCTTTGAACATCTGGGGCGAGCCGGCCCCGGGCCGAAGCTCCGGTGAAGCCATGCAGGCCATGGAAGATATCGTCAGCAAGCTGCCCAAGGGCGTCGGCTACGATTGGACCGGCCTCTCCTATCAAGAGCGAATGTCCACCGCCCAGGGACCGGTGCTCTACGCCTTTTCCATTTTGGTTATCTTCCTGTGCGTTGCCGCACTGTACGAAAGTTGGACCATTCCGTTCGTCAATCTGTTGATGTTGCCGTTGGGCGTGCTCGGCGCATTGGCCGCCACGTCCTGGCGAGGCCTTTCGAACGACGTCTATTTCCAAATCGGATTCCTGACCACGCTGGGTCTGTCCACAAAAAACGCGATCCTCATCATTCAGTTCATTAAAACGCAACAGGCGCAAGGCCATGGATTGGTTGATGCAACGCTGGCCGCCGTCAAAATCCGGTTTCGCCCCGTCATCATGACCTCGCTGGCGTTCTTCTTCGGCACGTTGCCGTTGGCCATCGCCACCGGCGCGGGCGCCGGCGCCATGAACGCCATCGGCACGGCGGTGACCGGCGGCATGCTCTCGGCCACGTTCATCGACTTGATCTTCATTCCGCTGTTCTTCGTCGTGGTTTGCACGTTGTTCGCCAAAAAACAGTCGGAATCCGCGACGGAATCGGCCGCGTAGTTTTTCGAACGTCGCGCTCGATGGCCGCTTGCGTTTCGGTGCAAACCAACGGAAATGCCGCATCCTCGATCTTCCTATTCTGCGCATTGTGACGCAAAATCCACAAGCTGCGCAAAGTTTACCGCTTTCTCCAGCCATTCCGTTCCGAATGAGTGGAAAATGACGACTGTACCCATTGGACAACTTCTTCAGGTTGTAATGAAGGAAGGACCATGGAACGTCATCAAATCGCATCATGTCGGTTGTCGAGTGTTTGGGGAATTTTTGGATTCCGTCACCCAACGCAACTGCTTCTGATCTCCCTGCTGTTGCTATCATGCACAGGATGCACAAGCTGGCGAGATTACGTAGCCAACGGATTCAAAGTCGGTCCGAGCTACTGCACGCCCAACGCCTCGGTCAATGACGAGTGGATCGACATGAAAGATCCCAAGATCGGCGGCGGGGCGATGGAAAACGCCGCTTGGTGGCAATCCTTCAACGATCCCGTTTTGAACTCCTTGATTACGTCGGCCTGCCAGCAGAACCTTTCGTTGCGTGAGGCCGGGTATCGCATCCAAGAAGCCCGGGCGCAACGAAACATCGTGGCCGGCAAGCTCTTTCCACAAGATCAAGCGGTGTCGGGCAACTACAGCCGCAACCAGTTCAGTGAAAACGGCCCCAGCTCATTGACGCCGAACATGATTTTCAGCGATTGGCAACTGGGCGGCAACTTGGCCTGGGAGCTCGACTTTTGGGGTCAATTTCGCCGGGCCCTCGAATCGGCCAATGCAACCTTGGACGCGTCGATCGACTCCTACGACCAAGTGCTCGTGTTGTTGCTGGGCGAGGTGGCTCAAAGCTACTCGAATGTGCGGATCGCCGAACAACGGTTGACCTACGCCCGGCAAAACGTCGAGATTCAACGCGGCAGCCTTGGCATCGCCGAGGATCGTTTGCGTCAGGGCACGACCACGCGGTTGGACGTGACCCAGGGCGTTTCCAACCTCGAGCAAACCGAGGCGAACATTCGGCCGTTGGAAGCCGCGCGGCGGACGGCCATCAACCAGTTGTGCATCCTGATGGGCGAACCGCCCCGCGACCTGGATCAATGGCTGGCCGACCATCAAGGCATTCCGAAGGCGCCCCGGCAACTGGCCATCGGCATTCCCGCCGAGTTGCTCCGCCGGCGTCCCGACATTCGGAAGGCGGAGCGGGATGTCGCGGCCCAATCGGCCCAGATCGGCGTCGCAACCGCCGAGTTGTATCCGCATTTCGCCATCGGCGGCACGATTTATCTCGACTCGATGGACGCCAAAAACCTATTCAACGCCAACTCGATCGCCGGCAGCGTCGGCCCGGAGTTCCGTTGGAACGTGCTGAACTACGGACGGCTGTTGAACAACATCCGCTACCAGGAGGCCCGTTTCCGGGAATTGGCCACGGCGTACCAAAACATCGTCTTGCAAGCCAACGCCGAGGCGGAAAACGCCATCATCAACTTCCTCAAGGCCCAACAGCAGGTCGAATCGCTGGCCCGCAGTGCCCAAGCCTCGCAAGAGTCCGTCGATTTGGTCATGAAGCAGTATCGCGAGGGCATCGTCGATTTCAACCGCGTGTTCAACGTCCAGCAATCGCTCACCCAGCAGCAGGACCAATTGGCCGTGGCCGAAGGCACCGTCGCCCAGTACATGATCCAGCTCTATCGGTCGCTCGGCGGCGGTTGGCAAGTTCGTCTGGACAATCCGGACTTCACGAGCACCGCCGCGCCGCCAGCGCCGGCGCCGACCACGAAACCGACCGACGCGCCGGTTCCACTGCCGCCGCCCCAGTCGGCGCCGATGCCTCCGACGGCCGACGAAAAAACGTAACGGCTGACGGTTCAACCCAATCCGTCAAACCTCGGGCCCGAGCTTGTTCGAGCCCGAGGTTTTTTTATGAACAGCAAGAAAGCTCCGCTCATCCGTGTTCTAACCAGAAAGTGCGCGGTTACGCCCCAGTTTCGCCAATACCGCTTGCCGTCATTGAGCCGCTTGCGATTTTGCAAAAGATTGACAAGTCACGTCGTTTTTCTAAAAAGTCTTGTGAAATCGCAAGCGGTTGGAACGTTCCGAGGGAAACGACCCACCGCCTTCGCGGAAGAACATCCTCGCATTCTCAAGTTGGAACGCGTATCAGTCGGCCAACTTTTTCATCAGCCACGCCATGTTGCGGGCCAAGGTGCGGACCGTCTCCATGCCCTCGACGTCGTTGGCCACTTCGCCCTTATCGCGTGCGACCGCGACGTTCCAATACGTCGAACCCGGCACGATCATCTCGCTGATCAGGAAGAAGTAGTTGAGCTGGGCGAACGTGAAGTTTTGGCCGGCGCGCCGAGCGACGACGATCGCCGCCCCCGGTTTTCGACGCAACAGCTCCGGATGCCGGCGGCCCACCGCCCCGACGCGGTCCAACAGCGACATGGTCTGCGGCGTGGCCGATCCAAAATACACCGGCGAACCGACCAGCACGCCGTCGGCCTCCAAAAACCTTTCCAGCACGCCGTCGAACGCCGGATCTTTTTGGACGCAGCGCATCGCTTCGCCTTTCGAGCAGCCGCCGCACGCCGTGCACGGTTTGACCGGGTGATCGGCCACCGACAGGAAATCGGTTTCCATGCCCTCGCCGGCCAAAACGTCCAACGCCGTGCGAATCAACAGATCGGTGTTGCCGCCGCGACGCGGACTTCCGGAGATGCCCAAGACTTTCATGATCGCTCCTTATTTTACGAACAGTTCCATTGCCGGAATGACGCGGATGTTTTTAGACTCAATCTTCAGCGGAAATACGCGAATCTGGCGATCTTCGGCCAGCACCTGCTCGGGTTTCGGCGTCGCATACGCAATCGGGCTGGGCCCATCGGACGCCAACGACTCACGAAGCCGCTCGGCGTCGTTGGCGACCATCACGATTTGCAGGTTTTCGTATTGCAGATACTTCTTGATCGCCGCGTTCACCTCGGCCCGGGTCATTTGCTCCGCGCGACGACGGAAGATCTCCAAATGGCTGCCGTCGATGCCGTAAAAACGATCGTCCAAGGCGTAGCCAAGCCGTTCCATCGGCGTGGGGGCCAACTGGACGACGTATTTTTGCACGAAGTCGCGGGCCTCTTGAAATTCCGCCTCCGACAGCCCACGATCGACCAGGTTTTTCAACTCGAACAGCGCCGCCCGCAACGCGAACGTCGCGGCCGAATGCGGCACCGGTCGAATCCAAATCTCGAAAATCTGCCGCGAGCGGCCCACATTGACCGGCGGAACCAAAAGCTGGCCGCCGTTGGGAAACCGCTCGATGTAGCTGTAGTCGCCGTAGTTCAAGCCCCGGGCCTCGCGGATCGCGCGGAACAGTCGTCCGTTCAAATTACGATGCTGCCCGAACCAGGCGTTGGCCACCGCCAGAGCGTACCAATCCGACTGGCCGCGATGCGCCTCGATCGGAAATCCAAGGCTGATCGCCGTCGCGTCACAGCTCTTTTGGACCAACGTCGCCCGACGTCCCTCGATCGCCGCGGGCTGTGGCGGCACGAACCGCCGTTGCGCGTCGCCGGTCGGTTCCAAGAAAGCCAAATCGCGTTGGAGCTTCGACACCAACTCGGGCCCGAAGCCGCCGGCCAGTCCGACGCACACGTTTTCGCGTTGTCGGAAGTGTTGTCGGTAGAATCGCCGAACGTCGTCGAGCGTGATGCCGCGCACGCCGTCGATCGTGCCCGGCGGCAAGTGACCGTAAGGAGTGCCGGCGAAAATCGTCGTGTACAGCACGGCCTTGCCAAGCTCCTCGTTGTCGAAATGACGCAGCCGGTTTTCCAAATAGTTGAGCGTTTGGCTCTTGATCCGATCCAGATCCTCCTGCTGAAAATCGGGCCGGGCCATGGCGTCCAACAACAACGGACAGAACTCGTCGAGATGGTCGCGATGGACGCGTCCCCAAAACGCCGTCATCTCCTCGGAGGTCGACGCCGCGTAGTTGGCCGCCAGCGGAAACAGCTTGTCGACGATCTGCTCGTAGCGATTCGATTGCGTCGCTCCCTCGGCCATCATCGCGGCGGTGACGGCGGCCAAGCCCTCCTTGCCCGGCGGGTCGTCGCACGATCCGACGCGATACCAAATCCGGAAACAAACCACCGGATCGTCCGCGTCCGGCAGAAGCACGAACGAAGAACGGGGCAGCGGCAACGACGAACGCGGCGGCTCGACGGCCGTCGTCGACTTCGCGCTCGCCGATTTTTCATCTTCCACCTTTTTTCGTTCCGCCTCCCGCCCACCGCCTTGCGTCTTCGCCTGTTTTCCCTCCAAGACGATCGTCGTCCGCCGCTCGGGCACGAAATACTTTAACGCCGCCCGGCGCACGTCGTCCGGCGTCACCTGGTCGGACTCCGCAAACAATCGCTCCAAGGACGGGATGCCGTCGCCGGCTGAAAAAAACCTGGCCAGCGTCATGGCCGTCTTGTCGACCGCGTCCAGTTCCATCACGAACTTGCACCGATTGCGACGCTTCAGCGCATCGAGCGTTTGGACGTTGACCAGCTCGGTCTGATAGCGGCGAAGGGTCGCCTCGATCGCCTCACGAACCGCCGGGACGTCGGACGGCCGCTTAACAATCGCCGTGATCGAAAACAGCGGCCGGTCGCGGTTGACGGGCACGTCGCACTCCAGCGACTCCACCCGCTGCTCGCGAAGCACCAGCTTCTTATACAGTTCGCTTTGCGGTCCGAAGGCCAACTGGGCCAGCAACCGGGCCGACGCGTAGTCGCGGTTGGTCGGATCGAAGGCGTCGCCCTTGTAGGCCAACACCAAGATGGGCCGCGAAGGACCGGCAAACGCCACGGTCGCCTCGCGAGGGCCGGTCTGCGGCGGTTCCGGCGAGACCTCCGGCGGCTGATAACCCCGCGGCCAATCACCGTAGTATTTTTCGACCATCGCGATGGCCGACGCCGGATCCACGTCGCCGACGATCAGCACCACCGTGTTTTCCGGTCGATAAAAGCGGCGATAAAACGCTCGGCTATACTCATAACCCTCGGGCATGGCCTTGATGTCGGCCTCGAAACCCATCGTCGTGTGCTTGTACGTGTGCCGATCGTAGGCCAGCCCCTGCAACTTCTCTTCCAACGCGAACCGCGGACTGGACGCCGCGATGCGATACTCGCCGTAAATCGCGCCGGCCTCGGTCTGAAACGCCTGGCGGTCGTAGTCCAAATGTTGAAACCGATCGCTCTCAATTTCGACGACGCGAGGAAGGTCGTCCTTATGGAAGGTCAAATGATACACCGTCAGGTCGTCGCTGGTGTACGCGTTGGCCTTCGCACCCAGGCCAGCCACGATCCGCAGATACTCGCCTCCGGGATGCCGCTTGGTCCCGCGAAACATCATGTGTTCAAAGAAATGGGCGTATCCCGACCGGCCCGGCTCCACCTCGTCGCGGCTGCCCGTGCGAACCACGGTCACGTAGCTGACCAACCCCGTGCCCGGCCGAGGCACGACGACCACCGTCAGCCCGTTGGCCAACGTTTTGGTCGCATACGGATACGGAAAGATCGGCTCGGCGGCCGACACGCTCGCGGACCACGCCGAGACGCACGCAAGAACTAAAACCGCTAAACGAGCATTCATCGGACAGCGCAAAGGATTGAGACAGGTGAAAGTTTAAGGCCGATCGTCGGCCAATCGACGCAGCGCCTCGATTCCACGTTCCAGCGTTCGATCGTCGGCGGCGTAGGACAGTCGGAAATGGGTGTCGCGGCCGCTGAACACGTTGCCGGGGATAATGAGCAACTGATATTTTTCGATCGCCCGAGCCACGAACTCCGAGGCCGTGCCCCACGGCGCCTTGGGGAACATATAAAACGCCCCGGACGGCGAGCCCATCTCGTAACGGTCGGACAGACCAGCCAGCAGCCGGTCGCGTTTGCGATGGTAGTCGGCGATCTGCGGCGACATGTCGACGTCCAACGCCGCGGCGCCGGCCCACTGCGCCGGTTGCGGCGCACAAACGAAACTGTACTGTTGCAACTTGATCATCTCGCGGATCACGTCCGACGGTCCGTGTGCGAAGCCCAACCGCCAGCCGGTGACCGCGTAGGTCTTGCTGAAACCGTCGATCACCAACGTCTGCGGATTGTACGCCGCCGGAGAGACGAACGGGCGGTCGTAGCAAAACGCCCGATAAATCTCGTCGCTGATCAGCACGATGTTGTGTCGGGCGGCCAACTCGGCCAGGCCGCGAACCACACGATCGTCGGCGACCGCGCCGGTCGGATTGTGGGGGCTGTTGAAGATGATCGCTTTGGTGCGGGGCGTGATCGCCGCCGCCACGCGATCCAGGTCGATCTGGAAATCGGGATACGTGTCGATTGCGACCACCTTCGCGCCGGCCACCGCCGACAGCGCGTCGTACATCACGAAACACGGATCGAACACGATCACTTCTTCGCCCGGATTGACCAGCACGAGCAAAGCCAGCATCAGCGCCCCGCTCGTGCCGCACGTCACAAACGCCTGACGATCGGCGTGCCCGAATTGCCGGTCGATCTGCGACTGAATCCGATCCAACAGGACCGGCATGCCCTGGGTCAGCGCGTAGCCGTTTTTGCGATGCTCGATCGCGTCGATGGCCGCCCGGCGCACCGGCTCCGGCACCTCGAAGTCGGGCTGTCCGATCGACAGATTGATCGGATCTTTGAGTTTTGCGGCCAAATCAAAGACTTTTCGGATTCCCGAAGAATCGAACAACCGCGTGCGATCGGCAAGCCAGTGGGTGGACATCGAAATCGTGGAGCGTGGAAAGAGGTCCGGTTACGCCGCCGCATCCGCGCGGTGGCACTGCCGCCCATTTTACCCCAAGGGGGCCGCTCGGTCGAGGACCTCCGACAACGGCTCGTCGCCGCGGCTTAACGCGACCAGCAGCCGCGTAAGGGTCATCAGCGCGTCGGGCAACGGAACGCCGGCCAGCGGATGCCAAAATCGGCCGCTGGGCCCGCCGCCGAGCACGGCACTTTGCTCGAACATCGCCGCCGACATCGCCGCCCGAGCCGACTCGGCCACCGTCACGCGAACGCCCAACCGTTCCAACTTGCGAACCATGGCCGACGGCGCCGACGCTTCCAATACGACCGCGACCTCGCCTTGCGATGACAAGTCGCTCGCCAACAGAACCAACAATCGTTCGGTCGGCACGGGCCGGCCCCATTCGTCCCAGACGACGCACGTTTCGCCGTCGCCATCGACACAGAGGGCCAAATGTGCCTCGGCCGCTCGCGTCTGCCGGGCCAAATCACCGCGGGCCGCCCGGCATGGGACGATCGGACACGCCACCGTCGCGGCCAGCCTCTGCAAATCGTCGAGCCACGGGCCGGACGCCGAGTCGACCAGAATCCGTAGCGGCCGAAGCGCGTGATAGTGCTCGGCCACCAACGACCAATACGTCGGATCGACGCTTGCACGCGACACCGAGCCACTCGTGCGCGACGTGCGCTCCGCCTTGGCGTCCGACCGCTTGCGAATTCGATCGAGCGCGGGACCGGCCGAAATCGGTCTCGGTCCGGACGCCCAAAACCGCACGCTCGCCCGATGCGGCTCGAATCCCGCGTTGCCCAAATACAAACCGCCGGCGGCGTCGAACTGCGCGACGGCCATCGCCAACCCGGCGGAGGTCGTCGCACCCAAGTCAAGGACGTCGCAATCGCTCCAGCGGAGCCCCTCGCAGGCCGCGGCGACCAGTTCCGCCGTGCCGGCCCGCCCATCGCCGGCCAAAAGCAGGAGCGTTGGGCCCTTGATCCCTTCATTCTCCGCTCTCGACGCTTGCGTCTCCACGGCGAAGGCGGCGGCGACACGTCGCACCAGCTCGGGCGTCACCTGATTGCCCAAGACGCCGCACAGCCCTTCCGAATCGAACGCCGACGGCGGCGGCCCGACCGCTTCAAGCTCACGTCGTTGCTCGTGTTGTCGCGGCGAGAGCGATCCGGCGTCGTGGCGATGCGGACAGGCCCGACACGGCGGATAGAACGCGGCAAGCCGTCCCAGATGAACCGCCCGATCAATCGGATGCCGCTGGCCGGGACAGAGATATTCGGAATCGCTCATGGCCAAAAACAACTCTTGTCGGAACGGACCCCAACATGCCAGAACCACACGACAACCGGTCCACTCGCGGTTTCGATGTTCACTATTTCAACTGTTCGAGCCAGCGTTTGCGAATGTCCGTGGAGTGGGCTTTCCAGGCTGCCGCGATTTCCGCCGCCGGTCGTAACTGGGACTCGCTTTTTCTGGTCCAATAAAAATCGGAGAGGTAACTGTTGGCCCTCGGCTCGGCGACATCCATCCTGCCCTCAAGATACACCGTGCGGTAACAAGGGATTGTCTTCAGCGATTCTGGATCGAACCCGAAAACAAGCCGTTCCGCAGTCGACTGAGCAATACGCGCCTCGTTGCCGTCGCCGCCGTTGTCCATTTTTTTAAGCAGCAGGTCCATGTGATCCAACACAAAACCGACGGCTTCCTTTCCGGCGGTCATCGTCAAAGCGACCAACGGACACCATCGCTCGTCGCGGTCCGCCTTGTCGGGCAACTTTTTAAAAAAAGCGATCAGGTCGGCGGTGGCGCGAGGACCGGCGCAATGCGCGTACGCAAAACACGCGGAATGATGCCATCGACGATCATACCAATCCTTGGAATCCGTGTGTTCTCGAACGAGTCGGCCCAAAAACTCCTCGGCCTCGCTTCCGCCAATTTGCGACAGACAGAACGTCGTGCCCGTGAGCATATTTTGTCGACAATACCAGTCATGGTTGCTCAGCCATTGCATGGTTGCGTCGCTCAACGGTTTCACGGCCCGATCGCCGCAAGCCACAATGGCGGGCATGGTGACAGAACACACCTCCGTCCCGTGGTGATATCGGAGACTGAAAATCCGGCCGTCGAGCGATCTGGCCCTCCATTCGCCCAAGGCAATGGTCGCGGCCACGGCCGACAGAAACGCGGCATGAATCGCCAGGGTCGTTCGCAACTCCGGCCTGCGGCTCCAAAGAAAGCGAACCAGATCGACGCACAGCCTTACCGACAAATAAACCGCCCAGAGAAACCCCAGGAGAAGACTTGGTAAGAACAAGCTGCCCATGGTCAGAAACCAAAAGACCACATAGCCGACGCTGCCCAAGATGGCGAAAAAAATCAGCGTGCCACGTCGTACATAGGGAAGATCCTGATCTAAACCGTGCCGGCAAACGTATCGACGGCGAGCCGAAGCCGCGACGATCCACGCCCAAAGAAACAAGATCCCAAAACCCGACCAAGGATGGACGGACAGCATGACGGCGTCCGTACAGCCGCCACACGCCAACAACGTTACAGCGTCGAAGGGTTGCATTATGGCTGATCGCCTCAACAGCTTTTAAGTCCCAAAACACCGCTGGCGCAATCACATCGCGATTATTATCCGTAAAAGCCCACGCATTGGCAAGCCACAACCGCTGCTCGGGTGCAGTAAAAGTTTTTGGCGGCTTTTGGGTGGGCAAAGGAAAAAATAGGGGCTCACGCCAAGGCACGAAGGCACAAAGGAATCTGTTGTGGAAAATAAACCAGCAAGGAGAGCGGCCATTCGGCACTTCTTTATTCTCTTTGCGCCTTCGCGTGAGCTTGCTGCAACGTCCAAGTTCTTTCACGTTGTTTGCCCATCGACTTTCACTATACCCGCCAGATCGAACTTCTTGCATTTACGAATTTCCAAAATTTCCTCTTGACACATTTTGCAAGCTGTATTATAAGTACCAGTACAGTTAGTGAGGTGGTTGTGGAATTTCAAATTGATCCCAGCAGCCGGCAGCCGATTTACCGGCAACTGACGCGTCAGATTTGCGAAGCCGTGGCTCGCGGCCGGCTCTTGCCCGACCAACGACTGCCGTCGGTCCGCGAACTGTCGCGACGGCTGGTCGTCAATCCGAACACGATCGCCCGGGTCTACACCGAGTTGGAACGCGAAGGGGTTTTGCACACTCGGCCCGGCCTCGGCGTGTTTGTGGCCGCTCCGCGCAACGATTTGTCGCGCAAGGCCCGCAACGACCGGCTCGCGGCTGCGCTCAACCGGTTTCTGACCGAGGCGGTCCATCTGGGCTTTTCGGCCGACGAGGTCGTCGAGACGGTGCAGGAACAGGTGCGGCAGTTTCATTGGCCCGACGATGGTTGAGTCCCCTCGAAAAAACTTATCGGTAGGCATCGCGAGACGCGTTCAAGGAAAGACGATTCACTCGCAAGGAGATCCGTGTCATGCCGGACGTGATCGTAACCGAGAATCTGACAAAATACTACGGCGTTCACTGCGCCGTAAGCGGCCTGAATCTTCGCGTGGCGCAGGGTTCGGTTTACGGGCTGCTGGGCCGCAATGGGGCGGGCAAGACGACCGCCATCAAGATGTTGCTGGGCATGTCGCATCCCAGCTATGGCCGCGCCGAGCTGTTCGGCGAAGACGCGTTGCGGTTGCGCCCGGCGACGCGGGCCCGGATCGCCTATCTGGCCGAGGGCCATCCGCTGTATCGTTGGATGACGATCGGCGAGGCGGTCGATTTCACTCGGGCGTTTTACGATCGCTGGAGCCAACGGCTGCTCACGCAAATTCTCGACCATTTCGAGCTTTCGCCGAAACGCCGGATCCGCCGGCTTTCACGCGGCCAGCAGGCCCAAGTGGCGTTGGCCCTGGCCGTCTCGTCCGATCCTGAACTGTTGATTCTCGACGATCCGACCTTGGGCCTGGATACGGTCGTGCGGCGTGATTTTTTGGAGTCGCTCATCCAAATTATCCAACGCCGCGGCCGGACGATTTTGTTCAGCTCGCACATCCTCGGCGACGTGGAGCGGGTGGCCGATCGGATCGGGATTTTGGACGGCGGCGTGCTCCGGGTCGACTGCCCGACGGACCGTTTCAAGCAGTCGGTCCGCAAGGTGGTGTTGGAGTTCGACCTCGATCCGCCCGAGATGCCGCCGTGCCCTCGGTTGGTGAGTTGCCATCGCGTGGGCCGGCGATTGGAGCTGGTCGTCGTCGATTTCGACGAGGAACATCGGCGGCAGTTCGAGTCGCTCAGTCCTCGTTCGATCGAGGTGATGGAGTTCAACCTGGAAGACGCGTTCATCGAATACACGCGCGGTCCGCGACGCGGGATGCCGCTGTTTGCGACCGACGAGCCGGAGGAGGCGGCCACCCATGTTTAAGGCAATGGTTTGGAAAGAATGGCGGGAGATTCGCGGCATCGTGCTGCTTGCGTTGGCGGTCTACGCGATGCTGGTCGTGTCGACCATCCAGCCGCAAGTGATGGGCGATTTGATGGTGTTCAGCGTTTTTTGCAGTGGAAACACGCCGTCGGATCTTCCGTTTGTCAACGACGCCTTTACGGGCCATTATTGGTGGATCTCGTTGGCGCTGGCCCTGACGCTCGGCATTCGCCAGACCTGCAACGAGTCGTCGCGAGGGACCTACTTGTTCCTGTTGCACCGTCCGGCCAGTCGGCGTTGGCTTTTTTGGATGAAGCTGCTGGTCGGGCTGGCGGCGTTGCTGACGTGCGCGGCGGCGCCAGTTTTGATTTACGCCGTCTGGGCCGTTCGACATGCAATGTTGTTTGAATGGCCGATGACGTTGGGTTTCTGGATATGTTGGTTTTTGATGATCCCAGCGTATCTCGGCGCATTTTTGACTGGCATTCGACCGGGCCGCTGGATCGGCACTCGACTGCTGCCCATGGTGGCGGCGTTGGTGTGCGTGCCCATCGGATTGGAACTTTTCGACATTGTCCCACAAAACCTGACCAGCTTCGCGCTGTTGGCCTCGGCTCTTTTCGTCGTGTTGGACGTCGGACTGCTTTTGGCAATCTTCTTCGTGGTGCGGACACGCGATTACGCCTGACCTTTTTTGGAGCGACGAATGATGACCCGAAAGGAAGCGACCTGGAACACGTTGTGGTTGGCGGCAATCCTCGGCGCGGGCGTTTGCGTGGTTTGGGTATTTGCCGCGGTCAACGTGCTGGCCTTCATTCACAAATGGCTGCCCGAGACGCCTGTTGTCTCTGAGGAGATGGTCATTTGCGAAGACGGCCGAGTGGTTATCCAAACATTTGTGGATAGGAAGGCAGACGTCACGCCCGCTCGGACATTGGACGGCAAGCCGCTGGCGTCGTTCGA
>JBDKTJ010000135.1:0-3817 GCA_039698075.1 Thermoguttaceae bacterium
GGCCTGAAACATCTCGACCGAATGATCTCGATCGATCAGTCGCCGATCGGACGCACGCCGCGCAGCAATCCGGCCACGTACATCAAGCTGTTTGACGACATCCGCGACCTCTACACGCAACTGCCCGAGTCCAAGGCGCGCGGCTATCAGCCCGGCCGGTTCAGCTTCAATGTGGCCGGCGGACGGTGCGAGGCGTGCGAGGGCAACGGTTCGAACAAGTTGGAAATGGACTTCCTGGCCGACGTTTGGGTGACCTGTCCGGTCTGCGAGGGGCATCGTTTCAATCGCGAGACGCTGCAAGTCCGCTACAAGGGCAAGTCGATCGCGCAGGTGTTGGAGATGGACGTCCAAGAGGCGATTCGGCATTTTGAAAACATCCCGGCCATTCACCACAAACTAAAAACGCTGCACGACGTCGGACTCGACTACATGAAACTCGGTCAGCCGTCGCCCACGCTGTCCGGCGGCGAGGCCCAACGCGTCAAGCTGGCCCGAGAACTGAGCAAGAAAAGCACCGGCCGGACGCTCTATTTGTTGGACGAGCCGACCACCGGGCTGCACTTCGCCGACATCGAACTGCTGTTGAAGGTGTTGCACTCGTTCGTCGACGCCGGCAACACGGTGTTGGTGGTCGAGCACAACATGGAAGTGATCAAGACGGCCGACTGGATCATCGACATGGGTCCCGAAGGCGGAGAGGCGGGCGGGCAGGTCGTCGTTGCGGGAACGCCGGAACACGTCGTGGAGAGTGAAGAGCGGAAAGTGAAGAGTCAAGCCGGAAGGCGGAAGGCGGACGACGGGAAGGAAGACGCAAACCATGCGCCGGCACACGCCACGATTTCCTACACCGGCCAGATTCTCAAAAAGATCCTCGCGCACCCGACGGGCCTGCAATCTCCCGCCCCCCGTCTCCCCTCGCCCCACGCGCCACTCCCCGCGCTCGACTCGATCCGCGTGCGCGGCGCCCGACAGCACAACTTGAAATCGATCGACGTCGACATCCCGCGCGACGCGATGACCGTTTGTTGCGGACCGAGCGGATCGGGCAAGACGTCGTTGGCCATGGACACCGTCTACGCCGAGGGCCAGCGACGGTATGTCGAAAGCCTCAGCGCGTACGCCCGACAGTTCGTCGGCCAGATGCAAAAGCCCAAAGTGGATCGGATCGACGGGCTTTCGCCGGCCATCGCCATCGAGCAAAAACACTCGGGCCATACGCCGCGGAGCACGGTCGGCACGGTCACGGAAATCTACGACTATCTGCGCATCCTGCTGTCGCGGCTCGGCCAGCCGCACTGCCCGGCCTGCGACGTGCCGATCGGCAGCCAGTCGGCCGACGAGATCATCGCAAAATTAATGGCGCACCCGCCGGGCACGAAACTTTATCTGATGGCTCCGCTGGAAATCCGCGTCGGCGAACGCTATGAAACGCTTTGGGAGGAAACCCGGGCGTCGGGCTACGTGCGCATCCGTGTCGACGGGCAGACGTATTCGGTCGACGAGCCGCCGACGATCGACCGCCGCCGCCGACACGAGGTTGAAGTGGTGATCGATCGCGCGACGGTCCGCTCCGATGCCCGATCGCGGATCGCCGGCAGCGTCGAAAACGCGCTGTCGTTGGGCCGCGGCGTGCTGCGAGTGGCGTTTCCGCGGGACGACTTGCCCGAGTTGCAATGGCCGGTCGAAACGCACAGCCAGCATTTCGTGTGCGATCGGTGCGGGCGCAGCTTCGAGCCGCTTTCACCGCACCATTTCTCGTTCAACAGCGCGCTGGGTTGGTGTCCCGCGTGCGAAGGGCTCGGCACGCAAACCGGCACGAATCCCGCGATGTTGCTCCGCGATCCGCAGTTGACCTTGGCTCAGGGTGCGATCGCGTTGTGGCCGCAAACGGACAACCCGCTGCTGGCCGCGATGTTGGAGGCGTTTTGTCGTGGCACGGGCATCCCGTCCGATGTGCCGTTCGATCAGCTCGGCGGCCGGCATCGCCGAATGATTTTTTACGGAACCGGCGAACAATGGTTTGAAAGCAGAGGAGGGGAGAGGGAAGAGGGAAGAACGAAGCCAACCGTTTGCGATGTCGCTTTCCGGTTTCAATTCAAAGGGCTCTATCCGGCGTTGGAGGAGGCCAGCCGGCTTTCGCCGTCGTTCCGGACGAAATTGGAGCATCTGGTCGACGAGGTCGAGTGCGCCGTGTGTGGCGGCAGCCGGCTGCGCGACGACGCCGCGGCCGTGCGATGGCGCGACCGGACGATCGACGAGTGGTGTCGGATGCCGTTGGGGCGAATGCTCGAAGAGTTTCAGCAGTGGAAGCCGTCGGACGCGGAGCGAAAAGTCTCCGGCGAGGTGACGCGCGAGATTCGCAACCGGCTGCAATTTCTGGTGGACGTCGGGCTGAACTATTTGACGCTGGCCCGACCGGCCCCGTCGCTGTCGGGCGGCGAAATGCAACGCATCCGGCTGGCGGCCCAACTCGGCAGCGGATTGTGCGGCGTGTTGTACGTGTTGGACGAGCCGACCATCGGATTGCATCCGCGCGACAACCATCGGCTGTTGGCCGCGCTGAAAAAGCTCCGCGACTTGGGCAACACGCTGTTGGTGGTCGAACACGATCGCGACGTGGTTCAGAACGCCGATCGGCTGTTGGACTTCGGTCCGGCCGCCGGACGTCATGGCGGGCTGGTCGTCGCGCAAGGCACGCCCGCCGAGGTGGCCCGACGCCGCGGATCCGTCACCGGGCCCTATCTGTCCGGGAAAAAAGCGATTCCCGTCCCGACGAACCGTCGCATTCAGGGGAGAGAGGAGAGGGGAGAGGGGAGAGGGAAGACCAAAAAAGCTAGGCAATTCAACGTGCCCTCCGCGACTTCCTGGCTTGAGATTCTCGGCGCTCGGCACAACAATCTGAAAAACGTCGACGTCCGAATTCCCTTGGGCACGCTGACGGTCGTGACCGGGCCGAGCGGCAGCGGAAAAAGTTCGCTGGTCGAGGATATTTTGTATGCCTCGCTCGCGAGAACGCTGCACCGTGCGAAGACGTTTCCCGGCGCGCACGACGCCATTCGCGGCGTCGAGCTCATCAACAAAGTGATCCGCGTCGATCAGCAGGCGATCGGGCAGACGCCGACTTCGAACCCGGCCACGTTCACCGGCGTGTTCGACACGATTCGCTCGCTCTACGCGCAACTGCCCGAGGCGAAACTGCGCGGCTATACCCCGCGGCGGTTCAGTTTCAACGTGGCGGGCGGACGCTGCGAAAAATGCGAGGGCAACGGGCAACTGCGGATCGAAATGCACTTTCTGCCCGACGTCTGGGTCGAGTGCGACACTTGCGGCGGTCAACGCTACAATCCGGAAACGTTGTCCGTGCGTTTTCGCGGCCAGTCGATCGCCGACGTGTTGAACATGCCGTGCGGCGAGGCGGTCCGACTGTTCGGGAACATCCCAAAAATCCGCCGTCCGCTGCAAACGCTTTGCGATGTGGGGCTCGATTATTTGACGCTCGGCCAGTCGGCCCCGACCCTCTCGGGCGGCGAGGCGCAGCGCGTCAAACTGGCCGCCGAGTTGGCCCGGCCCGACACCGGGCAGACGCTTTATTTGTTGGACGAGCCGACCACGGGCCTGCACTTCGACGACATCGCCAAGCTGCTGGACGTGCTCAACCGGTTGGTCGATCTGGGCAACACGGTGGTCGTGATCGAGCACAACTTGGACGTGGTCAAAACGGCCGATTGGGTCATCGACCTGGGACCCGAGGCCGGCGAACAAGGCGGTTACTTGGTCGCCGCTGGAACGCCGGAACAGATCGTGGAGCAGAGCAGAG
>JBDKTJ010000136.1:0-7408 GCA_039698075.1 Thermoguttaceae bacterium
GGTCGATCGTCTGGAACGGATCGGCCTCCAAAATGTTCTTGTCGAGGTAATCGCCCAAGAACCCGCCGATGTCGTCCCGGCTGAACCCGAAGCTCATCTGCGTCAGGTCGTTCGTGCCGAACGAGAAAAATTGGGCCGTCTTGGCCATCCGATCGGCCAGCAAGCAGGCCCGCGGAATCTCGATCATCGTGCCGTACAGGCAGGGCATCTCGACGCCCATCTGCTGCTCGACTTCCTTCTTCACGCGATCGAAAATCGCCTTGGTCGCGTCCAATTCTTTCACGTCACAGGTGACCGGGACCATCAGCTCGGGCTTCGGCGTCTTGCCGGCCTTCTTCAACTCGCTGGCGGCCTCGAAAATCGCGCGAATCTGCATCTCGGTCACTTCCGGATAGGTGATGCCAAGCCGAACGCCGCGATGACCCATCATCGGGTTGGTCTCGTGCAGGGCCTCGCCGCGCTTCTTAATCTCGGCCGGCTTGATGCCCAACGACTCGGCCAACTCCTTCTGCTTGGCCGGATCTTGCGGAACGAACTCGTGCAACGGCGGATCCAACAACCGGACCGTGACCGGCAGACCGTCCATCGCTTCGAGCGTTCCCTTGATGCTCTTCTTGACGAACGGGAACAACTCGGCCAACGCCGCGCGACGCTCCTCGACCGTCTTGCTCAAGATCATCTTCCGCAACAGGAACAGCGGCTGATCCGACCCGGCCCCATAGAACATGTGCTCGGTGCGGAACAGTCCGACGCCCTCGGCGCCGAACCCGCGGGCCACCTTCGCGTCCTCGGGCGTGTCCGAGTTCGTGCGGACGCCCAACGTGCGGAACTGCTCGACCAGCTTCATGAAGCCTTGGAAACGCGGATTCTCCGAGGCGTCCATCATTTCCAACGCGCCGGCGTACACCTTGCCCTTGGTGCCGTTGAGCGTGATCATGTCGCCTTCCTTGAGCTTCACGTCGCCGACCGACATGCGCTTGGCCGCCATGTCGATCTTCATGTCGCCGGCGCCGACGATGCAGCACTTGCCCCAACCGCGGGCCACCAACGCCGCGTGGCTGGTCATGCCGCCCCGAGCCGTCAAAATGCCCTCGGCCGCACGCATGCCTTCGACGTCCTCCGGATTGGTTTCTTCACGGACCAAAATCACGTTCTCGCCTCGCTTGGCCGCTTCGACCGCGTCGGCCGACGTGAACACGATCTTGCCGCACGCGCCGCCCGGTCCGGCCGGCAAGCCCGACAGAAACGCCGCGGCCTTCTTCTCGGCCGCCGGATTGATGATCGGGTGCAACAACTCGTCCAACTGCGACGGCTGCACGCGCATCACCGCAGTCTTTTCGTCGATCAACTTCTCGGCCAGCATGTCCATCGCCATGTTCAACGCGGCCGTGCCCGTGCGCTTGCCGTTGCGGCATTGCAGCATGTACAACCGGCCCTCTTGAATCGTGAACTCGATGTCCTGCATGTCGTGATAGTGCTGCTCGAGCTTCGTCCGAATGTCGTAAAGCTGCTTGTACAGCGGCGGCCATTCGGTCTCAAGCGACTTCAGGTGCTGGTTCTGCTGATTCTTCGTCTCTTCATTCAACGGGCTGGGCGTGCGGATGCCGGCCACCACGTCTTCGCCCTGGGCGTTGACCAACCACTCGCCGTAGAACTTGTTCTCGCCGGTGGCCGGGTTGCGCGAGAAAGCCACGCCCGTGGCCGACGTCTCGCCCAAGTTGCCGAACACCATGCTCTGCACGTTACAGGCCGTGCCCCAGTCGCCGGGGATGCCTTCGATCTTGCGGTAGGAAACCGCGCGGCGACCTTCCCAACTCTTGAACACCGCGCCGACCGCGCCCCAAAGTTGCTCTTGCGGATCGTCTGGGAACTCGCGGCCCAACACCTCGCGGACCTTCTCCTTGAACTGCGAGCACAGCTTCTTGAGGTCGTCCGTGGTCAAGTCGGTGTCGGAGTTGCACTTCTTCGCCTTCTTCATCTTGGCCATCAAGTGCTCAAGCTGAACGCGAATCCCCTTGCCTTCCTCCGGCTCGATGTCCTCGGCCTTCTCCATCACCACGTCCGAGTACATCATGATCAATCGGCGATACGCGTCGTACACGAATCGCTCGTTCTTCGACTTCTCGATCAAGCCGGGAATCGTGGTCGGACAAAGCCCCACGTTCAAAACCGTCTCCATCATGCCGGGCATCGAGGTCCGGGCGCCGCTGCGGCAACTGACCAGCAACGGATTCTTCGCGTCGCCGAACTTCATCGACATCGCCGCTTCCGTCTTGGCCAAGGCCGCGGCCACTTCGCTGCGGAGCGATTGCGGAAACTGCCGCCCTTCGGCGAAAAAGACCGTGCAAAACTCGGTGCTGATCGTGAAACCAGCGGGCACAGGCAGCCCCAGCTTGGCCATCTCGGCCAAATTGGCGCCCTTGCCGCCGAGCATGTTTTTCATCGACGCGTCGCCCTCGGTTCCCTGGGGACCGAAGAAATAAACGTACTTGGTACTCATCTCTAGGCTTCCTTCAGAAATTCGCGGAAAACGAAACGGGTTAGTCTATCAGCCGCGAAAATCAGCGTCAAGGATCCAAAGCCCGTCTGCCGGGTAGTTTTAATATAGCCACAAGGCATATTTCACTCAAAAAGTAGACATATTTCCACCCCGTCACCGATCCCAAAACAATGCGCCTGTGGAGTCGCCGCCCACGACGCTCTCGCAACGCAGCCGTAGCGGATCCCTGCGCCAACATCCGGCGGGGGGCTACTTCAAGAAAATCTCGACCACCGGAATCGCCACCGGCGGCTTGTCGACCGGCAACAGCAACACCCGAGAGTTCCGCTCGCCGGCGGTCCAACGAATCTCCGACGCGTCGTGCAAAAACTGCGCATACGCCAGCTTGTCGGCCGGACCGAAAACGATCTTGCCGTCCTTCGGATATTTTAGGACGTGCAGGTACAATCGCTTCGACTGGGGGTTGTACGTCAACAACGTGCCGGCCGGGGCCGAAAACTCGTCCGGCGCCCGGGTGCAGCCGTAGATCGAGCGGCTGTTGAAGTGCATCCAATCGGCCAACCCTTGCAACCGATCTTTCGCACGGTAGTCGAACTCGCCGCGACCGGTCGGACCGACGTTCAACAGCAAATTGCCGCCGTTGGACACCGAGGTCACCAACAACGTGAGCAACTCCGGCACGCTCTTCCACGTCTTCTGATCGCGATGGTAGCCCCACGAACCCGAAAACGTCTGACACGTTTCCCAGTCCATGTGCTTGCCCTCGAATTTCTTCCGCAACTCGGCCGCCGAGGTTTGTTCGGGCGTATCGAAATCGGCGCTGTCGGGCAGATCGAGCCGATTGTTGATGATGATGTCCGGCTGCAAGCCGCGAACCAACTCCCAAAGCCCTTTTGAGTCCCAATCGTCGCGGTTTTTGCCAAATTTCTCGGGAAATGAGTAGTCGAACCAAAGGACGTCGATCTTGCCGTAGTTGGTCAAAAGCTCGCGGACCTGGTCCTTCATGTACTGACGATACTTGGCCATGTCGCGGCCCACGTTCAGCTTGGCGAACATCGCGTCGGTGTATTGTTTCTCCTCGCAGTTGGGCCGCAGCGGATGAATCTTGTCGATCGTGTAATCAGGATGATGCCAATCGAGCAGCGAGTAGTAAAAGCCCACCCGAAGCCCCTCGGCCCGACATGCCTCGACATACTCCTTCACCAAATCGCGGCGACACGGCGTGTTCGTCGACTTGTAGTCGGTGTATTTTGAATCGAACAGACAAAAACCCTCGTGATGCTTGGTCGTCAGCACGACGTACTTCATGCCGGCGGCCTTCGCCATCTTCGCCCATTCGCGGGGCTGATACAGATCGGGATCGAATCGCTCAAAATATTTTTGATAATCCTCGTTCGTGATCCGCTCGTAGTTGCGCACCCATTCGTGCCGGGCGGGCAGCGCATACAATCCAAAATGGATGAACATCCCGAACCGAGCGTCGCGCCACCACGCCATGCGTTGGTCGCGTTGTTGGGCTGTTTCCGTTTTGGATACCTCCCCGCAGAGGGAGGACGCGGTCAACAAAGACACCAATGGAATTGCCAAGAAAAACGACCGGCCGAGTATGCGGGATATCATCACGACCCTTTTCGAGGATTAGAGGAAGAACGGATGGAAAAATTCACGGAAAACCAAAGCGGAAAGACTTTATTATCTTAACGGATCGTCGCCGCGTATAACAATGGCGCGAAAGCCCCGACAAGGCTTGGCCCATTTTCCAAAATCTGCTAAAAAAGCCTCCTAAACGATCGTAATGTTTAATCCGATTGCAATGTTCAGCAAAACTCTAATCAATACTTCGTTCTAAACGGTCGAAAAAGTAGTAAGGCGATCCTGGGGCTCCTAATAAGTTAACGTCTAACAAAAGTGCCTGTTGCAAGGCGGATGGCCCCATGAAGGATTTTCGACAAGAACACCCGTTGGTGCTGGTCGTCGACGACGAACGCCAGGTATTGGAGGAAGTGACCGCGGTGCTGGCAGCCGCCAAAATCGCGTGCCACTGTTGCACCACGTCGGAGGAAGCCCTCGACGCCGTCCAAGAAGTCCCGCCCGACCTGATCCTGTGCGACGTCAATTTGCAGGGCGAAAGCGGCCTCGACCTTTATGATCGGATTCGCAGTCGGCCCGGGCTGGAACAGGTGCCCGTCATGCTCCTGTCCGGCACGCAACTGCCCGACATCATCCGTCGCAGCCACACCGTCGGCGGCATCTACTGCCTGCGAAAACCGTTCGCTCCCAACGTCCTGGTCGAGCTGATCGACCAAGCCCTCGGTGTCCAAGAAGCCGTGACCGACGCCTGCTCTTCATAGCGTCCACCGCCAAGGCCAATCCGTCGCCCCCCACGCTCAAGGTCTGACCGGAAGCGCCATTCGCTTTTCCACACCGTGCATTCGGCCGCCCACATTCTCCCCCCGTATGTGGCAATTCCCTGCCCATGCTGCCCTTGACAACCAACCTCCGCGCGCGGCATGATAAGTAACTTTGTTTCTTGCAGAATGTCCCCCTTGAGGGACCGTTCAATTTTTATTTGTGAGGAGTCCCCATGAAACGCGAGGTCGTGTGTCGTGCGACAAATTCGAAGCCGCGCAGCCGGCTGAAGAGTCGCTTGTATGTGGCCTGGTTGGCCCTGGTGTCGTTGGGCTGTTTGGCCGCGGTGGGTTGGATGAGCACGCAGGAACCGGCCTCGGCGGCTGGCGGCACGGCGCATCACGGGCTGATGATCGGCGGCGTTTCGCTTTGGGAGCCGCTGTTGGGTGAAAAGTTCAATATCTATGAAAAGATCGCCCTGGTGACCAACGTGGTCATCGCTCTGGCCGGATTGGCCTACGCGTTGATGTTGGTCGGCCAAGTGATGAGGGCCGACAAGGGCACCAAGAAGATGCAGGAAATCGCCCAAGCGGTGCGAGAAGGCGCCAATGCCTATCTCTATCGCCAGTTTAGCGTCGTGGGCGTCCTGATCATCCTGATTACGGTCCTGCTCTACTTCGGCGCCAAGGCGTCGGGCCTCGCCGAAGCGTTTTGCAGCGGCCGAGCCATCGCGTTCTTCGTCGGTTCGCTGTTCTCGGCCACGGTCGGCTTCGTCGGAATGCGATTGGCCACGGTCGGCAATCTGCGCGTGGCAGCCGCCGCCAAAACCAGCTTCGGCCATGCCTTGCAGCTCGGCTATCGAACTGGAACGATCACCGGCATGTTGACCGACGGCCTCGGGCTGTTGGGCGGCTCGCTCATTTTCCTCATTTTCGGCGAACAAGCCTATGAGGCCCTGTTGGGCTTCGGCTTCGGCGGCACCCTGCTGGCCTTGTTCATGCGAGTCGGCGGCGGCATTTACACCAAAGCGGCCGACGTCGGCGCCGACCTGGTCGGCAAGGTCGAGGCCGGAATCCCCGAAGACGATCCTCGGAACGCCGCCACCATCGCCGACAACGTGGGCGACAACGTGGGCGACTGTGCCGGAATGGCCGCCGATATCTTCGAGAGCTACGAAGTCACGATCGTCGCCGCGATGATCCTCGGCATCGCCAGCTTCGGTCACAAGGGCGTCATTTTCCCCTTGTTGGTCCGCGCCATCGGCGTCGTGGCCAGCATCATCAGCACCTACAGCGTTCGGGCCGGCGACAAGGGCTCGGTGGCCGGCGCCATGAAGAGCGTCAACCGCGGCTTCATCATCGGCTCCTGCTTGAGCATCATCGGCTTCATCGCGTTGGGGCTGGTGTACCTGAACTTCAATACGGACGTCATGCAAAACGGCCAGCCGGTCGCTTACACCGTGGCGTATCCGCAGTCGTTGGCCGGGTTCCCAGGCCATACCGCGACCAACATCACGGCAGGCTTGCCCTACTGGGCCACGTTCGGCGTCAACGGCCTCGACATGCGTGCGGCTTGGACCTGCCTGATCGGCATCGTCCTGGCCGTCGCCTTGAATAAGTGCACCGAGTATTACACGGGCACCGAGTTCAAGCCGGTCCGAGGCTTGGCCAAGGCGTGCGAGACGGGCCATGCCACGAACATCATCCAAGGCTTGGCCGTCGGCTATGAAAGCGCCGTGGCCGCCGTGTTGGTGATCGTTGCGGCCATCATGGCAAGCGTATTGATTTACGCAAACACCACGCCAACGTTCGTCGCCTTCGGCGTGGCCATGTGTGGCATCGGCATGTTGACCCTCACCGGCAACACCATCTCGATGGACGTGTTCGGGCCCGTGGCCGACAATGCCAACGGCATCGGCGAAATGGGCTACGACAAAAAAGAAATGGGCGAAGCGAAGTATAAGGAAGCCCGCCAAATCTTGGCCGACCTCGACGCCGTGGGCAACACGACCAAGGCCATCACCAAGGGCATCGCCATCGGTTCCGCCGTGATCGCGGCCGTCTCGCTCTACAACAGCTTCATCGTTTCGGTGGGCTCGGGCGGCAAGGGCGAAAGCGAGCAAATCAGCAGCACGGTCTACAGCCTGGTCGCCTCGATGTTGACCATCTCCGACCCGACCCTGTTGATCGGCATGTTGATCGGCGGCGCCGTGCCGTTCCTGTTCAGCTCGATGACGATTCGCGCCGTCGGCCGCGCTGCGTTCCTGATCGTCAAAGAGTGCCGCATCCAGTTCCGCGATAAGGAAATTTGGGCCGGCACGAAGAAACCGGATTACGGCCGTGTGGTCAACATCTGCACCGGCGAAGCTCAGAAAGAACTGATCGGTCCGGCCCTGTTGGCCATGTTGGTGCCGATCCTGGTCGGCTACGGTCTGGGCGTTGTGGCCCTGGCCGGATTCTTGGGCGGCATGATCGTCACCGGCCAAATGCTGGCCGTCTTCATGTCCAACGCCGGCGGCGCTTGGGACAATGCCAAGAAGATGATCGAGGACGAGCCCAA
>JBDKTJ010000137.1:0-36529 GCA_039698075.1 Thermoguttaceae bacterium
GCTGTGAGCCGAAGGCTTGCGCTCCGGCCGCTTGCAAGCCGGTGAAGGCGTGCGCTCCGGCCGCTTGTGCTCCGAAGGCCTGTGCTCCGGCCGCTTGCGCCCCGAAGGCGTGTGCCCCGGCCACTTGCGCTCCGAAGTGCTGCAAGGCGAAGCGTTGCCACGAGGGCTTCCTGGCTCGGCTGCGTGCTTGCCGCCCGAAGTCGTGCTGCCCGAAGGCTTGTGCCCCGGTGAAGTGCTGTGCTCCGGCCGCCTGCGCCCCGAAGGCGAAGGCTCCGGCCCCGGCTCCCGCTCCGGCCCCGCCGAAGTCGACGTGATAAAAGTTCCCGGACGACACGGGAACGGACTGCCGGGGATTTGCCCGGACGCCTGACCCGTCGATGTCGAGATCGACCCTGTTGGTCTCGGTGATCGAAGTCCGAAAGAAGCTTGAAGCCGGATCTGCCTCGTGCAGGTCCGGCTTTTTTTGTTTCTTGTTTTTGGAAAAAGATGCGGGTTAGGCAAGATTTTCGGCCGAAAACTATAAGTGGCTCATCGGTCGAGATTCAGTTGACCTCATCTTTTCGGGGGGAAGGGACTTCCTATGGTCCGGACGGTATTTGGGTTGGGCGTTGTGATAGGTTTATTGACCATGGTGGGATGCACCATGTGTTGCCATCCGAACGATTACTCGGGACCGGTGTACCCTCGCCACGGTTGTTCGTCGTGTTCGTCGACCGGCGGCCGTGCGGGGTCTGTTTTGTCCGATTCGTCGGATGCCGAAGTGGAAATGTCGCCCGAGATGACTCGGCGTCCAACGGTCAAGAAGGTGGCTCAAACCCGAAGGGTTCAGAGCAAGAGCAACAGTGTCCAAAATCGGACAGTTCAGGGGCGAACGATACAGCGTCGGACGGTTCCGAGCCGATCGCAAGTGGCCGAGGATGGCAGGCAAGCCGAAGGGACCTTGTCACAAGCGGAGGTTCAGCGTCGGGTGCGCGAGGACGTCCGACCTGGCGACGTGCCGGATTCGGCGCAGATTATGTCGGTGACGGATCGCGTGGTTGGCGAGACGGGCGAGACGACTTCCGTGGCCGAAGGTTCTTCGACCGAGGTGAAGTCGTTGCCGTCGAAAGGTTGGACGGCTCGGCGGCCGACACCGGAGATCGTGCGATAGCGTCGCGACACCCCCCCCTTTGAGCTGGCGTTGGACGTGCGGGCCTTTGTTTTAAGGTCGCAGTTTACCTCTTCTGTCTGATTTGCCGCCTTGTCGGCCATTTCTATTGGACACTTTAGGAAATGTGAATCCTGGCGATGCTCATTTTTTGTGCAGTTTTGGCGTGCCTTCAGTGTGTGCATCTTTGCCTTAAAAGAAGGCACCGTGCAAGCGTTGCTGTAACTGCTTGCAATGCAAGGACATAGCATTGACCCTTGACTTCTCTCCGAGGATTCTCACGAAGCCGTCGCCATGTGGGCGCGGATTTCGTGGGATTTGATCCTTGATTGCGGCTGAAGGAGCCTGACATGATCACCTTGGAGAAACAAGCAGAAGTTCAACGCACCGCCGAGCGGTTGTTCGCTGAGAAGCCGGACTGGATTACGTTTTATCGGGAAGTGCTCGGGCTGCACGGGATTGTTCGCCGTTTGTTCCCAACCCGGGAGGCGCTGCTGGCTTTCAAACAGACCGATTCGTACCGGGACATTTTGCAGTTGTTGACCAAGTTGCGGCAGAATGGCCCGATGAGCGGCGAAGGCGAAGAGCCAACCCGGGTGATTACGGTCCGGTTGCCGAAGAGCATGCACGAGGCGTTGCGCGTCGAGGCGTTCGAGCACCGCACCAGCATGAACAAGCTGTGCATCTCGAAACTGTTGGAGTTCATCGAGAACGAAAAGGTGCCGACCGAGACGTGATGCGGTCCGAGGACTGCAAAATCGCAAGCGGTCGAAAGGCTCGACCACGCGTGGGGCGAGAAAAAAGGTCGGAGTGGACCTGTAAGCCGGGTTTTGTACCGTCGGACGGGGGTCAGACGGCGACGATCATTTCTCTAGGAGACCGATTGCTCGGTCCCTCAAGCGGTCTACCCGGGAGCCGGTGACGGACCGGACCAATCCGCGGGACCGGCCGGATTTACATCCGGGCTCGGTTCGCTGCTCCCTGCTTGACCTTGCTCCTGGCGGGGTTTGCCTAGCCAAGTTGGTCGCCCAACCTGCTGGTGAGCTCTTACCTCACCGTTTCACCCTTACCGTGCGAACCGAAGTTTGCACGGCGGTTTGCTTTCTGTTGCACTATCCCGGACCTTGCGGTCGGTGGGGGTTACCCATCGCCATGTCCTCTGGAGCCCGGACTTTCCTCCCGTCGCGCCGCGAATGGGGGGCCGATGTGGCGGCCCACGCAGCACAACCGGCGATCGCCCGGTCCACTCCGAACCATGCTTCCACTATATCAGACAACCGACGCCGAAGATAGAAATTTTACCGCTCGGGGGCGACGCTGCAAAACTCGCACTTGCCGGGGCTCTTTCCGGGGCGTTTGGGGGAGGAGAACGTGGAAAGTCAGACGGACTTGCTGCCTTGGCGCGTGCCGCGACGTCGGAACTCGGCGAGGACGGCCTGCCGGACCGCTGATTTGTCCGAGCACCACGCGGGGGCGACCAGATATTCGGGCGGTGCGTCGCCGCTGAGGCGTTCGACGACCACCTGTTCGGGCAGCCGTTCCAAAAAATCGACGACATCCTCGACGTATTCCGAAAACTCGGGAAGCCGAACCTGGCCGGCGGCGACTTGGTCGGCCAAGGCGGTGTCTCGGACGGCGTAAAGGTTGTGGAGTTTGACCGAGTGGATGCCGAGTCGGGCCAGTTCGCGGGCCGTGGCGTGCATGTCCTCATGCGATTCGCCGGGCAGCCCGAGGATCAGATGGACGCCGACGTCCAGATTTCGCCGGTGGGTGCGATCGCAGGCATCGAGAAAGGCGTCGTAGTGATGGCCGCGTCGAAGCCAATCGAGCGACCGGTCATGGATGGTTTGAAGTCCGTATTCGACGACGACCCAGGTGTTTTGGGTTTGGGCTAGGTTGGCCAAGAGGTCCAGGACGGCGTCGCCGGCGCAGTCGGGCCGGGCGCCGACGGCCAGACCGACGACGTTGGGGTAGGCGAGGGCCTCGCGATAGGCGGCTTCCAGCCGGTCGAGCGGGCCGTAGGTGTTCGTGCCCGGCTGAAAATAGGCAATGAATCGCTCGGCGTCGCCTCGTGGTTTCAGGCGGCGAACGCCCTCGTCGAGCTGTTGGCGGAGGGACGGTAGATGGAGTCGTCGGCTTGGGCTGAAACTTTCGGGATTGCAAAACAAACAACCCCAAGTGGCCAGCGTGCCATCGCGATTGGGGCAACTGCAACCAGCGTCGAGGCTCAGTTTCCAAACCCTGCCGCCGAACTTCTTCCGATAAAAGAAGTTAAGGCTATGGTAAGGCAATCCGGACGAAAAACAGTCGGGGGGAGATGGCGACGCAGACAGCCAACTTCTTGACGCCATGGAGCGGCCTGGCTACACTGAAAGTAGGGTTTTTATCATCATATCGTTGTAACATTTTAATACAAGGGACGAGGCAATCCAATGTATGGCGAACTAACACCCGTCGGAGGCGGGGACCCCATCCCGCTGTTCAAGAAGAGTCTATTGGTGGGGCGTCGCGAGAGTTGCGACATCGTATTGCGGTTCTCGAACGTGTCGGCGCATCATTGCCAGTTGACGGTCACGGGCGGATACTGGTATGTGCACGATCTGCAAAGCCGCAACGGGGTGAAGGTGAATGGGCTGCGGGTGACGGAGAAGCGTTTGGACCCGGGCGACGTGTTGTCGGTTGCGAAGCACAAGTATGCGGTGCAGTATTCGCCGGCGGATTTGGGGGCCGTAGGGCCGCCGCCGCCCGAGCGGATCGAGACCGACATCTTCGGCAAGTCGCTGTTGGAGCGGGCGGGTTTGCAGACGAAGCAATTCAAGCACTCGAAGCCGACGCTGGAGCCGGGCGAGTCGGTTGCGTATGACCTTTTGAACGACCAGCCGGGTCAGCTTCGTTATCGCAACAATCAGCGATAAGATGGCCAAGAAGAAAAAGATCCGCGCTGAGTTTCGGAAGAATCGCAACGTTCGGGCCCGGTCGTCGGACTGGACGCGTCGCTACCGCCAACATGGATTCGAGGACGAGTCGCCCGCCCAAAGCGAACGCATCAGCGGCAAGGGCGAGTTGGTCCGCCGACGAACAGTCTGCGGCGACGTGTTGGCCGACAGCGCCGAGCCGGGTTTCGGCGTCCAGTTGGACGTGGGCCAGCGCGGTTGTCGGGCGGGTCGGGTGTTGAGCGTTTTGGGGCTGATCAGCATCGTGCAGGACGAGGACGGCCAGCAGTATCCGTGCGCCACGCGGCGACTGTTGAAGACGTTGGCCACCGATCAGCGTCACGTGGTGGCCGCCGGCGATCGGGTGTTTTTCAGGCCCGTCGAGAACAGCAGTCCGAAAGAAGGCCTGATCGAACGGGTCGAGCCGCGGCACGGGTGCATCTGTCGCGCGGTCCGCGGTCGGCAGCAAATTCTGGTCGCCAACGTGGATCAGTTGGCCATTGTCACCAGTGTGGCCGAGCCGCGTTTGAAGCCGAATCTGATCGACCGGTTGCTTGTCGCTGCGGAGAAGGGGGGCGTGCGGCCGCTCATTTGCATCAACAAGGTCGACCTGGCCGATCCGGCCGACTTGCAGCCGTTGGTGGGCACGTACAGTCAGATGGGCTACGAGGTGTTGTTGCTCAGCGCGCGGAGCGGATTGGGCATCGAGCCGTTTCGCCGGGCGATGCTCGGGCGTTCGAGCGTCGTGGCCGGGCAGAGCGGCGTGGGCAAGTCGTCGTTGTTGAACGCCGTCGATCCGAGTTTTCATTTGCACGTGCAGCCGGTCAGCGAGGAAAACGAGAAGGGCAAGCACACGACGACCACCGCGCGGCTATTGCCGTTGGCCGGCGGCGGTTATGTGGTCGACACGCCCGGCATCCGGCAATTTCAACTATGGGACGTGATTCCGGAAGAGGTGGAGGGTTATTTCCGCGACGTGCGGCCGTATGCCTCGTTGTGTCATTTTCCGAACTGCACGCACACGCACGAGGCCGACTGCGCGGTGAAGGATGCGGTGGCGGACGGGCGTTTGGACGAGCGCCGCTACGAGAGCTATTGCCATCTGCGCGAGGGTGATTTCGAGTAACGCGGTTTGGCGCAAACCTTGTTCCAAACCGAACAATGCGGTATGATTATTGGGGGTGGAGAATGGCTGTTGGGAGGACGTTTCGATGGATTTGCCGGTGATCATTCGCGGAACGTTCTGCAACAAGACCTTTGTTCCCACCGATCCTTTGCCGGAGGCTGAGGGGCCCGCCGAACTGATCGTTCACGCGACGTTGCCGATCGGGCGGCGTCCTTCGATTGATGAAGTTTTTGGTGCGGCGGAGCATCTTCGGACGGCGGAGGATCTTGACGCCCAGCTTGCCGAAGAACGCGCTGTTTGGGGGGACGCATGATCTACGCAGATTCCGGCGTCATCATGCGATGGGTCGAAGGAATCAGTGAGGTCCGCCGCCCGATCGAGATGCGATGGCGGCAAATTCCTCCGTCCAGCCGTCGATTTGTCACGTCTCGACTTTCGCGGTTGGAGTGTCGTTGCAGACCGTTGAAAAACCGTCAGGAACGGTTGCTGGGGCAATACGAAATTTTCTTTTCCGGCCAGGAGGTCGACGTTCGAGACGTGGATGTCGCCGTGGTGGAAAAAGCGACGGAATTGCGGGCGAGTTTTGGCCTGAAGACTCCCGATGCCATTCATGCCGCCACGGCCATACTGGCCGATGTCGAGATGTTTTGGACGACCGACGCCGATTTTACAAAATGCTTGGGGTTGCCGGTTGAAGTGTTCAGGGCGGTCTAATACGCTTTCCAACTTGAGAATGCGCAGAGGCTCTTCCGCGAAGGCGGTTGGTCGTTTCCCTCGAAACGTTCCAACCGCTTGCGATTTCACAAGACTTTTTGACAAAACGACATGGCTTGCCGATCTTTTGCAAAATCGCAAGCGGCTCAATGGCGGCAACAGGAAATATGGCGACATCGGCGAAACAGGGACGCAACCGCGCACTTTCGAATTAGAACACGTATCAATAGGTCCACACAATAGCGAACGCGCCGGTTGGGTGCAGACCATCGGCCAATGCGTGGTTTTGAAGATTGTGTTGTTTTCAGTTTTCCACGGTTTTATTTCGAGTTTGTCTGTTCTTCGGAGAAACATTCGCACGTGTACGAACTGAGCCGCACGGAGAGCGTTCATAGCGAGGCCGGAGTGCTGGTCGGCGTGATGTTGCCCGATCGTAAGCCGTTGGGTTCGCCGTTGGAAGAGTTGGAGGGGCTGGCTTCGACGGCGGGCGTTCAGGTGGTCGGGCGGCTTTGCCAGCGACGCGACGCGCCGGATCCCGCCACGTACTTGGGCCATGGCAAGGTCGAGGAACTCAAGCAGTTGTGCTTGGCCAACGACGCCGATCTGGTGGTGTTCGACAACGACCTGAGTCCCGCCCAAACGCGCAACCTCGAAAAAACGCTCGGGCTGAAGGTGTTGGACCGCACCGAGTTGATTCTCGACATTTTTGCGACGCGCGCACAAACCCATCAGGCCCGGCTGGCCGTCGAATTGGCGCAGTTGGAATACGCCATGCCGCGGCTGAAGCGGCTGTGGACGCACTTGTCGCGTCAAAAGAAGGGCGTCGGGCTGCGAGGGCCGGGCGAGACCCAGTTGGAAGAGGATCGCCGGCTGGTCGAGCGGCGTTTGAAAGATCTGCGGCGGCAACTCAGCGCGATCGAGCGACGCAAACAGCGCGAGGTGGCCGGCCGTCGCGATCGACTTACGGTCTCGCTGGTCGGTTACACAAACGCCGGCAAGAGCACGCTGATGAACGCGCTGACCGGCGCCGACGTGTTCGTCCAGGACGCGTTGTTTGCCACGCTCGACACGCGAACGCGCCGCTGGCAACTGCCCGGCTGGGGACCCGTGCTGTTGAGCGACACGGTCGGGTTCATCCGCGAGTTGCCGCACCATCTGGTCGAGAGTTTCAAGGCGACGCTGGAGGAGGCCCGGCAGGCGGACTTGCTGCTGCATGTGGCCGACGGATCGAGTCCGGCGGTGTACGATCAGATTGCCGCGGCCTATCGGGTGTTGGAGGAGATCGGGATTCAACGCAAGGACACGCTGTTGGTGATCAACAAAGTCGACGCGCTGCCCGACCGCGCGCGGCTCGACGGCATTTTGAGCCGATATCCCGGCGCCGTGCCGATCAGCGCCCGATCGGGGTTTGGGCTGGACCGTTTGGCCGTGGCGGTGAGCGAGGCGTTAAGCCACGGATTTTTGGACGTCGACGTGGAGTTGGGCGTCGAAAACGGGCGGCTGGCGGCCTACTTGGCGGCGCACGGCGAGGTGCTCTCGAAGCGATATTACGACCATCGCGTGGTGGTGCATTGTCGGATTCCGGCTCAACATCTGGCCCGGATCGAAGAGAGTTCGCTCTCGATTCGACCGCATCGCGAGACGCAGGGAATCGAGGAGCGAGGAGAGGGAAGAGGGATCGAGACGGAAATTACGGAGGAGACTTGTGAGACGTGAATTGAAGGATCGGCGGGCGATCGTGACCGGGGCGTCGAGCGGCATCGGGTTCGCCACCGCGCTGGAATTGGCCCGGCACGGCGTCCATTTGGTGGTCGTCGCGCGGCGCGAAGATCGGTTGCAGCGATTGGTCGAACAGGTCGCGCCGTTGGGCGTGCGGATCGAGCCGATCGTGGGCGACATGACCGATCCGCAGACGCGGCGGCGAGCGCTCGATGCGGCCGAAGAAAAACTCGGCGGGCTCGACCTCTTGATGAACAACGCCGGAGTGGGCGCGTTGGGTCCGTTCGTCGACGCCAGCGTCGATCGGGCGCGGCGCGTGATGGAGATCAACTTTTTCGCCACGGTCGAGATGACCCGATTGTCGCTGCCGGCGTTGCGCCGGGGCGTCCGTCCGATCATCGTCAACGTCGGGTCGATCGTCGGGCGGCGCGGCGTGCCGAATCGGAGCGAGTATTCGGCCAGCAAGTTCGCGGTGTGCGGATTCAGCGAGGCGATTCGAGCGGAGTTCGCGCCGATGGGGATCGACGTGCTGTTGGTGAATCCGGGCACGACGAAAACGGAGTTTTTTGAGAAGGAACTGGAGCGGTCGATCGACGAGAAGTGGCCGCAACACACGGCGATCGGTCCGGATGCGGTCGCTCGGCAAGTGGTCCGTGCGATTCGCCTGGGGCGTCATGAAATCATTCCTTACGGTTGGGGCCGTGTGCTGTGCTGGCTCAATCGTCTCTCGCCGCGATTGATGGACGCGGTGCTCGCGCATTACGCATAAATGGACGCCGGATTTCAGATACTTTTCGAGGAGGGACCCTGTCTGGCGGTCTGCAAGCCGTCGGGCGTGGCCACGCAAGCGCCGCCGGGCATCGACAGCCTGGAGACGCGCATCAAGGCGTTTTTGAAGCAGCGCGACGATCCTCCGCACGATGTGTATCTCGGCGTGCCGCATCGGCTGGACCGTCCGGCCTCCGGTGCGATGGTGTTCGCCACGCGACGCCGCGCCGCGCAAAAACTCGCCCGGCAGTTTGAACGGCGAGAGGTCCAAAAAACCTATTGGACATGGGTGGCCGGGCAAGTGGATCCGCCGTGCGGCCGGTGGCAAGATTACGTGCGCAAAGTGTTCGGGCATCCGCTGGCCGAGGTGGTTCCGGCCGATCATCCCGAGGCGAAGTTGGCCGTGCTCAACTATCGCACGCTGGCCAACGCCGCGCAGGGCACTTGGCTGGAGATCGAATTGGAGACCGGGCGGACGCATCAGATCCGCATTCAAGCCGCCTCACGCGGGCATCCGGTCTGGGGCGACGCGCAGTATGGCTCGACGATTCCGTTTGGTCCGCAACACGAAGACGAGCGGTTGCGGGCGATCGCATTGCACGCGCGGATGCTCGCGTTCACGCATCCGGCCACCAAGCAGCGCATCGTCGTGACGGCCCCGACGCCGGCGTTTTGGCCCGACGCCGGGTGAACGCTTGCGAGTTCGTAATGTTTTCGCTTCAATAGAAAAGCGGACGTGCGAAATCGCAAGCGTCGGCTTGTTGAGTTGGAGCAGTTCCCATGATTATCGGATATCATCTGATTTGGACGGTTTATGGATACTGGCTCCCCAACGATCCTCGCGGAAGCACGTCGAAAACGATTGCGTCGGATGTGATTGCGCAGCTTGGAAGTTTGCACGATGGCCGTAAGAAGATCCAGCCGTCAAATCGCGAGATTCGTCAGTTTCAGGAACGGTCGCGCGGCGTATTGAAGTTTCCGTTGTTGCTGTTTGCCGCAAATGAAATTTTCATCATTGCGGAGGGCATCGCCGAGGCGATTGATCGACACAACTATACTTGCTACGCCTGCGCCATTATGCCGGACCACGTTCACATGGTCATCCGTCGACACAGGCATCAGGCGGATGAAATGTTGGAAAACTTACAGGAATCCACTCGCTTGCGAGTTCGCACCGCGGGTGTGCGAACGGCGGATCATCCCGTCTGGGGCGGACCCGGCTGGAAGGTGTTTTTGGACGCCCCCGATGGCATGCGGCGGACAATCGATTATACTAACGAAAATCCGCGCCAATGGCGGATGCCCGCGCAACGCTGGGCGTTCGTTACGCCGTACGATGGATGGCCGTTGCCTCCGGGGCATAGTCCCAGTTCTCCTTACCTTGCAAGCACACGAAACCATCAAAAATAACCGCTTGCGGTTTTGCACGATCAAGCAAAAGATTTGCAAACCTGCAAACCTGCAAACGGTTGGAGTATTTTGAGCATGCACGATCCGTTTCAATGTCGCGACACGTTTCAGGCCGGCGGCGATTTGGGCCGCGTGGGCATTTATCGTCTGAGTCGGTTGGAAGACCTCGGGTTGACGCTGGTCGCCGCGCTGCCTTATTCAATCCGCGTGTTGCTGGAGTCGGTGCTTCGCAATTGCGACGGCCGCGAGGTGACCGAGGACGACGTGCGGCGTCTGGCCGCGTGGCGGGCCGATCAGCGCGCCACGCGCGAAACGCCGATGAAGCCGGCGCGAGTCATTTTGCAGGATTTTACGGGTGTGCCGGCCGTGGTCGACCTGGCCGCGATGCGCGACGCCATGAAACGGTTGGGCGGCGATCCGCGTCGAATCAATCCGTTGGTGCCGGTCGACCTGGTGATCGACCATTCGATTCAAGTCGATCGGTTCGGTTCGCCGGACGCGCTGGCCGAAAACGTCGCGTTGGAGTTTCAGCGGAACCGCGAGCGATACGAGTTTCTGCGATGGGGACAGAAGGCGCTGAAAAACTTCCGCGTCGTGCCGCCGTCGGTCGGGATCATCCACCAGGTGAACCTGGAGTTCCTGGCCAAGTGCGTCGTGTTGCGCGACGATTCGATCGGTCGAGTGGCGTTGCCTGACACGTTGGTCGGCACCGACAGCCACACGACGATGATCAACGGGCTGGGCGTGGTCGGCTGGGGCGTCGGCGGCATCGAGGCCGAGGCGGTCATGCTGGGCCAGCCGCTCTACATGCTCGCGCCCCAGGTGGTCGGGTTCGAATTGAGCGGTCAGTTGCCGCCGGGCGCGACGGCCACGGATTTGGTGCTCACCGTGACGCAGATGTTGCGCCGCGAGGGCGTCGTCGACAAGTTCGTCGAGTTCTTTGGGCCGGCGATGGCCACGATGAAGCTGGCCGATCGGGCCGTGGTGGCCAACATGGCGCCGGAATACGGAGCCACGATGGGCTTCTTCCCGATTGACGAGCAGACGCTGGCCTATCTGCGCGAGACGGGCCGCACGGACGACGAGGTGTCGCTGGTCGAGCGTTACGCCAAGGAGCAGCAGTTGTTCCGTTCGCTGACCGATTCGAGCGCCGCGTGTCCGCAATACAGCAAAGTGTTGCGGCTCGATTTGTCGACAGTCGAGCCGAGCGTGGCGGGTCCCAAACGTCCGCAAGACCGCGTGCCGCTTCGGGAAGTCCCGTCGGCGTTCCGTCGCACGTTGCAGGCGCCGACCAAGGAACGGGGCTTTGCGCTCGGCGACGACCAACTGTCGAAAACCGCGAAAATCGAGGGCGATGGGCAGATCGGGCACGGCGCGGTCGTGATTGCGTCGATCACCAGTTGCACGAACACGAGCAGCCCGAGCGTGATGCTGGCCGCCGGGTTGCTGGCCAAAAAAGCCGTCGAGCGCGGACTGACGACGAAGCCGTATGTGAAGACCAGTTTGGCCCCGGGCAGCCGCGTGGTGACCGACTATTTGGCTGCGGCGGGGTTGGACAAGCCGCTCGAACGGCTCGGGTTCCACACGGTCGGCTACGGTTGCCTGACGTGCATCGGCAACAGCGGTCCGTTGCCCCAAGCGGTGGCCGACGCGGTGGTCGAAGGCCGACTGGTGGCGGCGGCCGTGTTGAGCGGCAATCGAAATTTCGAGGGCCGAGTCAATCCGCTGGTGAAGGCCAATTATCTGGCCAGTCCGCCGTTGGTCGTGGCTTACGCGCTGGCCGGCACGGTCGATCTCGATCTGACTCGCGATCCGTTGGGCATCGGCAACGACGGCCGTCCGGTCTATTTGAAGGACATTTGGCCGACGCCTGCGGAAATTGCCGAGGCGGCGTCTCGGGCGATTCGGCCCGAAATGTTTCGCACGCGCTATGCCGACGTGTTCGCGTCGAACCCGACGTGGAACGCGCTGGCGGTGTCGGACGACGAGTTGTATCCGTGGAATCCGGCGAGCACGTACATCCAAGAGCCGCCGTTTCTGTTGGATTTGGCGGCCGAGCCGAGTCCGATTCGCCCGATCCGCGGCGCTCGCGTGTTGGCGGCCTTGGGCGACTCCGTGACGACGGATCACATTTCGCCCGCCGGTTCGATCGCCGTGGACGGTCCGGCCGGAAAATATCTGCGTGAGCACGGCGTCGCGCCGGCCGATTTCAACAGTTACGGGTCGCGTCGCGGCAACGATCGAGTGATGGCCCGGGGCACGCTGGCCAATATCCGCATCCGCAACCAACTGGCCGGCGGTGTGGAAGGCGGCGTGACGCGCCACCTGCCCGACGGAGCGTTGATGCCGATTTTCGACGCTGCCGTAAAATATCAAACCGAGGGCGTGCCGCTGATCGTGCTGGCCGGGCTGGAATATGGAACCGGCAGCAGCCGCGATTGGGCCGCGAAGGGACCGTATCTGCTCGGCGTTCGAGCCGTGATCGCGTCGAGTTTCGAGCGGATCCATCGCAGCAATCTGGTCGGCATGGGCATGTTGCCGTTGCAGTTGCCGCAAGGTCAGACGTGGGAGTCGTTGGGCTTGAAGGGCGACGAGGTTTTTGACATTTCCGAACTGAACGATTCGTTGACGCCGGGCTGCGACTTGACGGTTCGAGCCACGGCGGCCGACGGCGGCGTTCGAGAGTTTTCGGCGAAGGTGCGAATCGACACGCCGGTCGAGTTGGACTACTATCGCAACGGCGGCATTTTGCCCACCGTGCTGCGCAAGCTGGCGAAGGACGCATAGAACCGATCGAGCGGTTCGACTAAGAGACGTGATGGGCGAGTTCCTCGCCGATCATCTCGAAATCTTTGTGAAAACGCTCGACGGCTTCGGCCGGACTGAGATTCAGAATCGCTCGGCCGTCGGTCTCCCAATGATCGCGGTCGAAACGAAAGACCGCCGTGCCGGCTTGACCCTGCTCGGAGAGATTCGCGATCGAACGGTCCATTTCTTCGGCGGCCAACGTGACCGCGACCAACGCCGACAACTGGCCGGTCGCCAGGTCGCGGACATAGGCGACGTCGTCGGCGAATGAGCCGTCGGTCCAACGAGACGCGTTGGGATGCGCGTGCAAGGCGGCCAGTTGCAGAAACTTCGCTTCGAGCCGTTCGCGTTGGACGTGAAAGCGCCGCTTGGCTTGAACGAATCCAGCCACCGGCGCGTTGGGGTGTTGATGTCGAGATCGCCGACGCCAGACGACCGTGGTTGCGGCCACCAATAAGGCGATCAGCGGAGTCCACCAGAGCAAGTGCATCGCGTACCCCCCCGCGGTGTGCGGAAATAGCCTCGGTCCTTGCCCCAAAAGCTCCTGGATACTTGTGTTATTCTACAACACAATTGACATGGTTTGCAATCGGATTGGAAAAATACATAATGTGCACAAAATACGGGTTGTGCGACGAGACGAAAAGGCGACGATTGACCCCCTGGTCGCGGCCCGATAGATTACAATGGATGGACTTGGCCCATGAAAACGTTTTTGGATGACCGGGCACGGATCTGGCCTATTATAAACGTTTTTGGATAACCGGACATGGATCTGGCCTATTATAAACGTTTCCGCATGGAAATAAATCTGGCCGGTCGGTCGTGGTTGCCGCCGCCGCTGCCGGTGCATTATTATTATCTGCCGTGGGAAGAGTCGCTGTTGGACGCGTTTTCGCAGGCGAAGTATTTGAGTTTTCGAGACGCGATCGACGCGGCGGTGTTTCCATGTTTTTCGGAGTTTGACGGTTGCCGGCGACTGATGCGGGACATTTCGCAGCGGCGCGGATTTTTGCCGGAGACCACCTGGCTGTTGGTCCATTCGCCGGGCGGCGAGACAAAGCCGGAGTATTGCGGCACGGTGCAAGGGATTCGCGAAACGCCGGAATTGGGCGCGATTCAGAATCTTGGCATCGCGCCGGGCCATCGGGGGTTTGGGCTCGGAAAGAATTTGTTGCAGCGCGCGTTGGCGGGCTTTTGCGACACCGGCGTGCGACGCGTTCATCTTGAGGTGACGGCGGAAAATCACGTCGCGATCCGTTTGTATCGGCAGCTCGGATTCACCGTGGTTCGCTCTCTTTACAAGGCTGTCGAAACGGAATGTTCGAAGTGACCGACTCCATTGTTTCCCACACGTACGCGAACGGGTTGACGCTGGTCGCCGAACCGATGGCGTGGCTTCAGTCCGCGGCGTTCACGTTTTTGACGCCGGCCGGCGGCATGTACGACCCGAAGGACCGCGCCGGACTGGGCGGGTTCACCTGCGAGATGGCGCTGCGCGGGGCCGGCTCGCGCGACAGCCGGCAATTCATTCTCGACCTGGACAATCTGGGCGTCGAACGCAGCGAATCGGTTTCGAGCAGTCATGCCGGATATAGCGGGGCGACGGTGTCCGAAAATCTCGCGCCCACGCTGGCCATCTACGCCGACGTGCTGCGGCGGCCCCATTTGCCGGAAGACCAGATGGAGGCCGGACGGCTTGCGATGCTGCAAGAGCTTCGGGCGGTCGAGGACGAGCCGTCGCAAAAGGTGATGATCGAACTGCGGCGACGTCATTATCCTTGGCCGTGGGGGCGGCCGTCGCAAGGCGAGCAGGAGGCCATCGAGGCCACCACGATCGACGACGTCCGGCGACAATTCCAGCGGTGTTATCGGCCGAACGGGACGATTTTGGGCGTGGCGGGCCGTTTCGAGTGGCCGCGGCTGGTCGATTGGGTCGGTCAGTTGTTCGGCGATTGGACGCCGGGGCCGGATTTGCCCATCGAAGAAAGCCCGGCGCCGGGCGGTTACTTGCATCTGTCCTACGAGTCGCAGCAGACGCAGATCGGCATCGCCTACGACAGCGTGCCGTATTGCGACGCGGACTATTTTCAGGCGTGGGGCGCCGTCGGAGTGCTGAGCGGCGGCATGAGCGCCCGGCTGTTCACCGAGGTCCGCGAGCGACGCGGATTGTGTTACAGCGTCTATGCCACGCAACACACCTTGCTGGGGCGGGGAGCGGTTTTTTGCTACGCCGGCACCGGGGCGGATCGGGCGCAGCAGACGCTCGACGTGACGATCGGCGAGTTGCTTCGGTTGTCCAAGGGCATCGAGGAGCACGAGATCGATCGGCTGAAGGCGCGGATCAAAAGCGCGCTGGTGATGCAGCAGGAATCGAGCGCGTCGCGCAGCGCGTCGTTGTGCCGGGACTGGTATTACCTGGGCCGTGCGCGGACGTTGGACGAGGTGGAGCGGCTGATCGACGGGCTGAGCGGACCGAGCATCAGCCGGTATGCGGCCGAACATCCGCCGAAGCAGTTTACGGTGGTGACGCTCGGCGGCCAACCGCTTCGGGCGCCCGAAGGCGTGGATGCGCCGCATGGGGGGACAGACAGGCTCGAATAACCGCAACGCATCGCCAACGGGGTCTTGCTTAGTTGTATCCTATAGGATACACTTGAATGATGGTTGAAATTCGCCAGACGGAAGGGTTCGCCTCCTGGTTCCACGCGTTGCGGGATTGCCGGGCTCGGGCTCGCATCCAGGTCCGCATTGACCGTCTGCAGCTTGGTTTGTCGGGAGACGTGAAATCGGTGGGCGGCGGCGTTTCGGAGTTGCGGATCGACTATGGGCCGGGTTATCGGGTTTATCTCGCGCGACGTGGGCGGCAGTGCGTGATTCTTCTTGCGGGCGGCGACAAGCGAACGCAGCGTCGCGATGTCGAAAGAGCCATGAAACTGGCGCAGGACCTGTAGATCGAGGGGGGAGAGATGGCAAAAACAAAAACCAAACAGTACGACGCCGCGGAGTACTTGGAAAGCGAAGAACACATAGCGGCGTATTTGCAAGCGGCGTTGGACGACGGCGATCCCGCGCTGGTCGTTCATGCGCTGGGCAACATCGCCAGGGCTCGGGGCATGTCCCAGATCGCCCGGCAAACTGGATTGCGACGCGAGAGTCTTTACAAGGCGCTGTCGCCGGACGGGAATCCGGAGTTTGCGACGGTGCTCAAGGTCGTTCAGGCGCTGGGCATCGAGCTGCACGCCGAACCGACGCACACCCCGTAACGAGGAAAGATCGCCTGCAGCGGTATTTTCGGCCGAAATAGGGCCGGGGCCTGACAAACATGGCGGCGAGCGCGGACCGCCGACCGTGACGTGGTTTTTGCGTGGATGCGGCTTTCGATTCTGGCGATTTTTTTAGAAACATGGAATTTCTCAAGCACGTACTGCCCAATGGTCTGGAAATCGTCGCCGAGTGCAACGGCGCGGCGTATTCGACGGCGATGGGGTTTTTTGTGAAGACCGGGGCCCGCGACGAAACCGCCGACGTGGCCGGCGTGAGCCACTTCTTGGAACACATGGCGTTCAAGGGCACGCCGAGCCGTTCGGCCGACGACGTGAACCGAGAGTTCGACGAGATGGGCGCCCATTACAACGCCTACACGAACGAAGAGAACACGGTGTTCTATGCGACGGTGCTGCCCGAGCAACAAGACCGGGCCGTCGATCTGTTGGGCGACATTTTGCGGCCGTCGCTGCGCGAGGACGACTTTCAGACCGAAAAGAAAGTGATTCTGGAAGAGATCCGGATGTACGACGACCAGCCGCCGTTCGGGGCCGACGATAAGTCCCGGGCGCTCTATTTCGGCCGGCATCCGTTGGGCCAAAGCGTGTTGGGCGCCGCGGAAAGCATCGAGCGGCTTTCGTCCGAGGCGATGCGGGCGTATTTCGAGGATCGCTACAGTCCGACGAACATCGTGCTGGCGGCGTCGGGCCGCGTGGATTTCGACGCGCTGGTGGCCTCGACCCAGCGGTGTTGCGGACGATGGCCTTCGCGTCCGACCCGGCGAACGGTGACGCCGACGACTGGTCATGCGGGTTTTCAGTTGATTTGCCGTCCCTCGGCGTCGCAACAGTACACGCTGATGTTGGCGACCGGGCCCGCGGCCGAGGACGACGATCGTTATGCCGCAAAACTGATGGCCACCGTGTTGGGCGACGATTCCGGAAGCCGGCTGTTTTGGGAGCTGGTCGATCCGGGGTTGGCCGAGCAGGTGAGTTTGTGTCACAGCGAGCACGAGGGGGCGGGGCTGCTGATGACCTACATGAGTTGCGAGCCCGATCGGGCCGGCGACAATTTGCGTTGCATCCTGGATATTTATCGAAAGGCCGAGGCGGACGGCGTCTCGGCGGCCGAGCTGGAGCAGGCGAAGAACAAGGTGCGTTCGCGGATTGTGTTGTCGGGCGAACGGCCGCGCGGCCGGTTGTTCGCGGTGGGCAACGATTGGGTGTATCGACGCGAATATCATGCGATCGAATCGGATTTGCAGGCGGTGGCCGATTTGACATGCGACGATCTGTCGGCGGTGTTGGCCCGATGCCCGTTGAGCCGTTGCGCCACCGTGACGATCGGCCCGCTCGACGAGCTGGTTTTGTAGGGCATGGAAGAACCACTTGGCGCGGGCCGTGGGTCGGCGTACATTGAGGCCCATGGACTTGGGCGTTTCTATTTTGATGCTGCTGATCGGCGTAGGCCTCGGGGCCGCGGCGGCGTGGCTGGTCGGTCGGGCGAAAATGTCGTCCGCCTTTGAACGGGGGCGCGGCGAGTCGGCGATGGAAACCGCCGCAATGGCCGAGCGGCTTTCGGCCCGAGAGGCGTCGATCGAGGAATTGCGCGCCCGGCTGAGCGAAAAGGACGTTTCGCTGGCCGATCTTCAGCGGCAGGTGACGGCGCTGACTTCTCAGGCGGCCGACTTGCGCCGGGCGTTGGTCGAGCAGCAAAAGCAGACGGAAGAGAAGCTCGCGCTGTTGGACGACGCCAAGCGGCAGTTGGCCGACACGTTCAAGGCCCTGGCGGCCGGCGCGCTGCAGAGCAACAACACGTCGTTCCTGGAGCTGGCCAAGACGCATTTGGAGAAGTTTCAGGAGTCGGCCCGGGGCGATCTGGAAAAGCGGCAGTCGGCCATTGACGAGTTGGTCAAGCCGGTCCGCGAGTCGCTGGGCAAGGTGGACGTGAAGCTGCAAGAGATCGAAAAAAGCCGCATCGAGGCGTACAGCGGCCTGATCGAGCAGGTCCGGTCGCTTTCGGAGACGCAGAAAGAGCTGCGCGGCGAGACGGCCAATCTGGTCAAGGCGCTTCGGCGTCCGCAGGCGCGCGGTCGTTGGGGCGAGATTCAGTTGCGGCGCGTGGTTGAGATGGCTGGCATGTTGGAACATTGCGATTTTGTCGAGCAGCAGTCGACCGACACGGACGACGGTCGGCTGCGGCCCGACTTAATCGTTCGGCTGCCGGGCCGAAAAAACGTCGTGGTCGATTCGAAGGCGCCGTTGGAGGCGTATCTGGACGCGATCGAGGCGACGGACGACGCGACGCGCGCGGCGAAGCTGAAGGATCACGCCCGGCAGGTGCGCAACCATATCATGGCGTTGGGCCGCAAGTCGTATTTCGAGCAGTTCGATTTTACGCCGGAGTTCGTCGTGTTGTTTTTGCCGGGCGAGGTGTTTTTCAGCGCGGCGTTGGAGAACGATCCGGAGTTGATCGAGTTGGGCGTCCGTCAGAACGTGATCGTTGCGACGCCGACGACGCTGATCGCGCTGCTCAGGGCCGTGGCCTATGGATGGCGGCAGGAGCGGCTGGCCGAAAACGCCAAAATCATCAGCGAGCTGGGCCAGGAACTGTACAAGCGGATTTCCGATTTGGGCGAGCACATGCAGCGATTGGGCAAGGGGCTGTCGACGGCCATCGGCGCGTACAACAGCGCGGTCGGGTCGTTGGAGTCGCGCGTGCTGGTCAGCGCCCGGCGGTTCAAAGAGTTGGGCGCGTCGACCTCGAACGGCGAAATCGAAGAGACGACGCCCATCGAAAGTTCGCCCCGGCTGTTGCAGTCGCCGGAACTTCTTGGCGGAACCTCGGAAAGCTAGTCGTTGCCGCCATTTTTTCGAGCCGGGGGGCGGTAGCCGTAGGGTGCGTGCTTGCCACGCACCATTTATTATGCCCGATTTTTTCGCCAAATCATGGTGCGTGCAAGCACGCGCCCTACAAGAAAACGCCATAAACTTTTACGGCGCCCTCCAAAAAGCGATTGGTGGACGCCGTGCCGGTGGGCTGGTATAATGAGGAATTGGGGTTTTGTCAAAATTGTCCACTGGGCATTGCTGAAAATCTCACTGTGGCTCGCAACGGCTCAGGCACGTCATCGCGCGGGTGTTTTTCTAAGACTTCCTCCTCCAATGGCGGGAAGGCCGAGTCGGGCTGCATCACGCTTCGGGGCGTGCGGGTGCACAATCTGAAGTCGATCGATCTCGACATTCCACGCCGCCGGCTGATCGTGTTTTGCGGACTCAGCGGCAGCGGCAAGAGCAGTCTGGCGCTCGACACGCTTTACGCCGAGGGGCAGCGTCGGTACATCGAAAGTTTTTCGGCCTACACGCGGCAGTTTTTGCAGCGGCTCGAAAAGCCCGAGGCCGATCGGATCGACGGCATCCCGCCGGCCATCGCCGTGACCGGAAAGAACACGAGTCGTTCGAGCCGCTCGACCGTCGGCACGGCGACCGAAACGAGCGATTATCTTCGGCTGCTGATGGCCAAGATCGGCCACGTGTTTTGCGTGCAATGCGGGAAGGAAGTGCGGCGGGACACGCCGCAGAACGCGGCCGAGACGCTCGTCGCGCTGCCGGAGGGCGTCAAATACCTGGTCGCGTTCCGAGGCGAACTGCCCGAGGGCGGAACGATCCGGCAACTGGCCGCCGAGTTGCGCGAAGACGGTTTTGTCCGCGCGATCGTCAACGGGCGGACGGTCTCGCTCGACGCGCCGGCCGAACTGGCCGCGTTGCTGTCGCCGATGGAGATTTACGTCGTCGTCGATCGGCTCGTCATCGGCGGCGCCAGCGACAACCGGCTGCGCGATTCGCTGGAGACAGCGTTCACCAAGGGCCGAGGCCGTTGCTACGTCTTTGTCGAAGACGGCGATGCGTCCTCTCCTCTGTTCCCTCTCCCCTCTCCCCTGTTCACGCTCGACGATCGTCCGTGGCGGCGGATCGGGTTCAGCACGAGTCTGTCGTGCGCCGATTGTGGGATTGAATATCCGACGCCGGAGCCACGATTGTACAGTTTCAACAATCCGATGGGCGCGTGTCCGGAGTGCGAGGGTTTTGGAAACGTGATCGGCATCGACATGGATCTGGTGATTCCGGATCCGTCGAAGACGCTGCGTCAGGGTGCGATCGCGCCGTGGAATACGCCGGCCTATTTGCACGAGTTGAAAGAGTTGACGGCGCTGGCGCCGGACCTCGATTTGCCGATGGACGTGCCGTTTCGGGAGCTTGCGGAGCGACACAAGGCGATGATTCTGCACGGCGTGCCCGAGCGGAAGTTCGGCGGGCTGGAGGGCTTTTTTCAATGGCTCGAGCGGCGCAAGTACAAGATGCACATTCGGGTGTTCTTGAGCCGGTGGCGCAGCTTTCGGCCGTGTCCGGCCTGTGGCGGCTTGCGGCTTCGGCCCGAGGCGCTGGCCGCTCGGATCGGCGGAAAAAATCTCGGCGAGATCTGCGCGATGAAGGTGCGCGACGCCGACGCGATGTTCCGGGATCTGCAACTGCCCGAGTCCGAACAGCGGATCGGACGCATGATGCTCGACCAGGTTCGGTCGCGGCTCGGTTTTTTGGAGACGGTGGGCCTCGGCTATCTGACGCTCGATCGCACGTTGCGAACGCTCAGCGGCGGCGAGGCGCGGCGCGTGGCGCTCACCGCCGCGATGGGCTCCAGTTTGGTCAATATGCTGTACGTGCTGGACGAGCCGTCGATCGGGTTGCATCCGCGCGACATCCATCAGTTGCTCGGCGCGATTCGCCAGTTGCGCGAGCGAGGCAACACGGTGGTGGTCGTCGAGCATGAGGAGGCGATCATTCGGGCGGCGGATCAGGTGATCGAGATCGGGCCGGGGGCGGGCGAGCGCGGCGGCAAAGTGGTTTTTCAGGGCACGCCCGCCGAGATGGAAAAATCGCCCGACAGTCTGACCGGCGACTATTTGACCGGGCGTCGCGGGTTCAACGGTTGCGGCCAGCGTCGGCCGCCCAATCACGGCTGGATTCGGCTGGCCGGGGCGCGAGGGAACAATTTGAAAAACGTCACGGTCGAGTTTCCGCTCGGCACGTTGTGTTTGGTCACCGGCGTGAGCGGATCGGGCAAGAGCACGCTGGTCCAGGACACGCTGTATCCGGCGTTGTGTCGGCGGTTGCACAAGGACGCTCCGAAGCCGTATCCGCACGACGACGTGTTCGGCGACGGTCAGTTGGACGACGTGATCATGGTCGATCAAAGTCCGATCGGCCGCTCGCCGCGATCGAATCCGGTGACGTATTTGAAGGCGTTTGACGAGATTCGCGGCGTGTTCGCCGAGACGGTCGAGGCCCGGACGCGCGGGTTCAACGCGGGACATTTCAGCTTCAACGTGGACGGCGGCCGGTGCGACGCCTGCCAGGGCGACGGCTACACGCAGATCGACATGCAATTTCTGGCCGACGTGTACATGCGATGCCCACAGTGCAACGGGACGCGATACCGCGACGAGATTTTGGACGTGACCTATCGGGGTCGCAACATCGCGGACGTGTTGGAGATGACCGTGCGCGAGGCGTTCACGTTCTTTCGCGGCCAGCCGAAAGTGCAAGCGAGGCTCAAGCGGCTGATCGACGTCGGGCTCGATTACGTGCGGCTCGGTCAGCCGGCCAACACGCTGTCGGGCGGCGAGGCGCAGCGATTGAAGCTGGCCGGATACATGAGCAGCGCGAAACGCGGCCGGTGCTTGTTCATCTTGGACGAGCCGACCACGGGCCTGCATTTTTCGGACATCGTGCAGTTGCTGGACTGTTTTGACGCGCTGCTGGCCGTTGGGCATTCGCTGCTCGTGGTGGAGCACAATCTGCAAATCATGAAGGCGGCCGATTATATCGTGGACTTGGGGCCCGGTGCCGCCGACGAAGGCGGGCAGGTGGTGGCCAAGGGCACGCCCGAGATGGTCGCCCGGGCCTCGGGGTCCGTCACCGCCGGCTTTTTGGCCAAAATCTTGAAAGAACGCGACAAGTCCTCGTAGGGCATGCAAATCCATGGCGAACTCGGATCGGTACGGCCGGCAGGTGCGTTTCGCGGCGCTGGGCGACGACGGTCAGCGGCGGCTCGGTGGCGCCACGGCGCTGCTTTGCGGATGCGGGGCCTTGGGCAGCGCGATCGCTCATCTGTTGGTGCGGGCGGGGATCGGCACGCTGCGGATCGTCGATCGCGATTTCGTCGAACTGAGCAATCTGCCGCGTCAGTCGCTTTTCGATGAGGACGACGCCCAGGCCGGGACGCCGAAGGCCGTGGCGGCCGCCGAACATTTGCGGCGCATCAACGCCGAGGTCCATCTGGAGTCGATCGTGGCGGACATCGAACCGTCGAACATTGAGCGGTTTTGCGACGGCATGGAGTTGATTCTCGACGGGACCGACAATTTCGAGACGCGGTTTCTGATCAACGACGCGGCGATCGAACGCGGGCTGCCGTGGATTTACGGCGGCTGCGTCGGCGCGGAGGGGCAGACGATGACGATCGTGCCCGGCAAAACGGCGTGCTTGCGGTGCCTGATGCCCGAGTGCCCGGCGCCCGGCGCCGCCGAGACGTGCGAGACGACCGGAATTTTGGGCCCGATCGTCGGCGTCATTGCGTCGATCGAAGCGATCGAGGCGATTAAAATTCTCAGCGGACGCGGCGACGCCATCTCACGCGACCTGGTGGTCGTCGATCTGTGGCGAAATCAAACCCGGCGGATCGACGTCCGGCGATTGCGCGATCAGACGGATTGTCCGGCCTGCCGACACGGAGAGCTGGCGTGGCTTGCCGGTCGCAAGGGCAATCGGACGGCGGTGCTCTGCGGACGAAACGCCGTGCAACTGAGCCATTCCGGCGCGAGCGTGTCGTTGGAGCAGTTGGCCCAAAAGCTGTCGGGCGTCGGTCCGGTGACGTGCAATCCGTACCTGCTGCGACTGAAGGTCGAGGGGTTTGAGATTACGGTGTTCGCCGACGCCAGGGCGATCGTCGCCGGCACGTCGGACATGGCCGCGGCCCGGGCGGTCTATGCAAAATACATCGGGCACTGACACGCATTTCCAAGGATCCCCTCTTCCAAAGAGAGAGGGGAGATTGGACTACTGCTCTTTTTCCGGCGTTGGATTTTCGGCGGCTGGCGTTGTGGGAACTTCGTCGGCCGGCTTCTGTTGATAGAACTGCAACAGATCGCCGAACGTTCGCATCGGCGCCTTGCCGGTCTTCATCTCCTCGGTGATCGGGATGACCGGCTTCGGTCGCGGCGGGCGCGGCGGACGATTTTGGTAATGCTGGCCGTGCGGCGGATGATTTTGACCTTGCCGTTGCGGCGGACGACCGCCACCCTGCGGCCGCGGTGGCCGTTGCGGTTGCTGCGGACGCGGAGGTCGTTTTTCTTGCTGCGGGGGGCGGTTGCCTTGGGATTGCGGCTTGGGACGCTCCGAGCCGGGTCGGACCATGGTCAACGACACGCGGCGACGCTCCTTGTCGATTTCCATGACCCAGACGCGAACGATGTCGCCGACCGCGACGATGTCGTGCGGATCGCGGACGAAACGGTCGGCCAGACGGCTGACGTGAACCAGCCCGCTGTCGTGCATGCCGATGTCGACGAAACAACCGAAATCGACCACGTTGAGCACTGTGCCGGTCAACTCCATGCCGGGCGACAGGTCTTCGAGCTTGATCACGCCGCGTTTGAAGACGGGGGCGGGCAGGTCTTCACGCGGGTCGCGGCCGGGTCGGGCCAACTGCGCGAGAATGTCGGAAAGGGTCAGCGTGCCGACGTCCAGTTCCTTGGCCAACGTCTCGCGGTCCACTTGGGCGATTCGCTCGGCCAGCGCGGCGGCGGTTTCTTTTTCACGCAGATCGGCGGCTGCTCCGTGCAACCGCTCCAAAACGCGATCGGCCGCCGGATAGCTTTCCGGATGGATCCAGGTGGAATCCAACGGATTGTCGCCGGCGGGAATTTTCAAGAATCCGGCCGCTTGGACGAACGTGGCCTCGCCCAGGCCCGGCACTTCACGCAACTGCTCGCGCGAACGGAACGGTCCGTGTTCGCGGCGGAATTCGTACAGCCGCCGGGCGGTCAGTTGGTTCAAGCCGGACACGTAGCGCAACAGGGCGGGACTGGCCGTGTTCACGTCGACGCCGACATAGTTGACGCACGACTCGACCACTTCGTCCAACGACGTGCGCAGGTGCTTGGCCTTCACGTCGTGTTGGTACAGTCCGACGCCGATGCTGGCCGGATCGATTTTGACCAGCTCGCTCAGCGGGTCTTGCAGGCGGCGGCCGATCGAGATGGCCCCGCGCAGCGTGGCGTCGCAGTCGGGCAATTCTTCGCGGCCGGTGCGGCTGGTCGAATAGACGCTCGCGCCCGCCTCGTTGACGATCACATACGCCAGCCCCTGGTCTTTCAATTCGTTTTCGATCAGGCCGGCGAAAAAGTCTTCGGCGTGACGGCAGGCGGTTCCGTTGCCGATTACGACGACCGTCAACTGATGTTGCGCGATGAGGCTCAACACCTTTTGCTTGGCCTCGTCGCTGCGGTCGGGCTTGCTGACCAGATAGATCACGTCATGGCCCAGCAGGTTGCCGAATTGATCGAGCGCGGCCAGCTTGCAGCCGCTCTTGAAACCGGGATCGACGGCCAGCAGGCGTTGGTTGTGGATCGGCGGCTGCAACAGCAGGTTGCGCAGGTTGCGGGCGAACACGCCGACCGCGTGGGTCTCGGCCCGATCGGTCAACTCGCGGCGCACCTCGCGTTCGAGACTGGGCAAAATCAGCCGCGTCAGGGCGTCGCGGGCACAGCCGCGCAGATAGTCGGCGTGCGGATGGCCGGGCGGGACCAGCAACTCGTCCAAGAGATTCATCATCGCTTGCAGGTCGGCGTCGAGCCGGACTCGCAAGACGCGGGCCCGCTCGCCGCGATTGATCGCCAACACGCGATGCGGCGGAATCTTGCGGATTTCCTCGCGGTAGTCGAAATAGTCCTGAAACGCCTTGATCCGCTTTTCCTCGATCTTCTTTTTCTTCAGCTCGCGTTTCTTTTGGGCGGCGGCCTTCGCTTTTTGACGAGCCGCCCTGCGCTGGGCTGCGATGTCGACCATCGGCGCGGGTTCCGACGGTTGTTCGGACGTCGCCGGAGCCGATTCGGTTGATTCAGCCTCGGCCACCGGCGCATCGACCGCGGGCGTTTCCACGGCGGACGGCTCGACGATCGGCGCCGACGTCGGGGGTTCGGATGCGGGCTCGACCTGCAATCGATCGACGGGCGGCTCTTGCACGACGGTCTCTTGCGCTACGACCGGCGTCGCATCGTCGGGGGTTGCTTCCATCGCGGGCGTTTGTTCCGCGACGGGCTGCGGCTCGGCGGTTTCTTTGGGTGGTTTTTCGGCGGGCGCTTGTTCGGCGGGTTTTGATTCGGGCGCGATGCGATTGCTCACCAACACGCCGGTCCGCTGCAACACCTCGCGCAGCCGTTGACGCAACTCGGCCTGCTCGCTGAATTGTTCGGCCAAGATGTGCCCGGCGCCCAACAGCGCGTCGGCGGCCGTCGGCACGTGGCGATCGGTGTTGACGAAATCGGCGGCTCGGGCGTCCAGGTCCGCCGCGGTGGGCGCGGCCTCCAAAATCTCTTGAGCCAGTTGTTCGAGTCCGCGCGAACGGGCCAGCGTGGCCAGCGTTTGCTTTTTGGGTTTGTACGGCAGGTAAAGATCTTCGAGCCGTTTGGTCGTGGTGGCCGAGAGGATTTGCTTTGAAAGCTTTTCGGTCAGCTTGCCTTGCGACTCGATCGAGCGGAGGATCGTCTGTTTGCGATCGGCCAGCAGTCGGGTTTTGGCCAGGCGGTCCTGGATGTCGCGGATTTGCTCCTCGTCGAGCCCGCCCGTCTGATCTTTTCGGTATCGGGTAATGAACGGGACGGTGTTGCCTTCGTCGAGCAACTCGACGACGGTTTGGATTTGCCGCAGGGGGAGATCCAGGCCACGTCCCACTTGCCGGAGGTCGATCGTTACCGTGCTTTCCATATTTTACCCATTTTGCCTGATGCGGTTTCATTCAGGAAAAGAATGAATAAATCAGGCGATGCCGTGCCAGCAGTGCTGTCGGGCAAAAACCGCATTTTCCTCGAAAATGATCAAACCCGCAAGACACCCACAGCCGATACAAGAGCACACAGACAGGGTGGGCTCATCAAGGAAGGGATTGTCCATGAATGCCAGCCATCTGCGTGTGTATTACGGTCCTCAGGAAGAGGCCGGTAATTTGGCCGTCGCCGAGCATCAACGGGAGACCGTGACGGTTCCGTTGATGGAGATCATGCCCTTGTTGGCCGATGCGGTGCAATCGCAGCGGACATGGTTGCGTGACTTTGCGGACGACGAGGTGACAATTTCGATGGATCTTTACGAGGTTATCCTAGCTTACCAACATTACCGTCGCCCCTCGGCCTGATCGGTCGTCGGTGGCGGTAATTACCCGGAATTCTTTCCAGCCCGGCTCCCAGCGCCCGGGCTGGTTTTGTTTCTTGAGTCGACTTTCTTGATTTTTTGAGAATAGACCTGCTAAATCGCAAGCGGTTGGCAGCCGTGCGGTTGAGAAAGCGTGGATACCCCTCGGCTGGGCATCACATCCCTCGTCCCACGTCCCCCGTCTCCGATCCCCTATTTTTTTCTGTTTTTGCCAAAAATTGCAGCAGCACGTCGGTCGGCTCTTCGGCCGGGGCGGACAGTTTGATGTCCAGCCGGGCGCCGTAGGGCCACAATTGCGATGTTTTGATTCGGGCGTCCGGGCCGTCGATTTGTTCCGCCTCCAACTCGGGCATGGCCGCGAACGGCGGACAAAACGCCACGTGGACGCCGGCCGTTCGTTGACCGGCGGCAAACCGCGCACGCAGCCAGCCGGAGAACTGGTCCGCGCCGTCGACCGTTTGGCATCGGGTTAGCTGTTGCGTGACGTCCGAGGGCGGATTGTCCAAGGCCGTCTCGCTTTGCTCATCATAAGCCGCGGGCGGGTCGAGCGGAATCGGGACAACGGCGGCCGAGGTTGTGGAATTTTGCGTTTGCGGCGATTGTGAGACGGTTTGAGACACTTCGGCAACTTGTGCCGCCGGGTTGTGACGCTGAAGGAACCAGGCCCAAGAAAAACTTTCTTCGACGCCCAAGATCACGGCGATCAAAAACAACCCGACCGCGGCGGTTTCGGGCAGACAGACGCCGACCCACAACGCGACGACCGAGCCGGACGCCACGGCCATGACGAGCCAATCGGCCCAGGACGCGATGCGCGGGCCGTCGTGTTGGGAAGTTGAAAACCATCCAAAACGCACCGCGGCCGCGACCAGGGCGATAAGCAATCCGACGGCCAGCAGCCAGCCCGGTTCGAGCGGACGCTCGAGGGCGCCGGCCAGACGCCGCCAAAAAACCATCGCCGCGGCGGCAAACAGCAGGGCGAGCGCGGCGATGGCCGGCCCACGCGAAATCGCGACGGGCCACCACGCCGGATCGTGCAAACGCAGCGATCGTTCGACGCTCATGACGGTTCGGGTTCTTTCTGGAACAGGGACAAGGCCGCCAGTTTGTCGCGGCATTCGTCGCGCTCGCGGCAGCGGGTCAAATCGGCCCAAGTCGGGTCGCCGGCCGCTTGAAAATCGGATTCCGCGGCGGGCAATCGACCGGCGGCGGCCAGTCGGGCGATCACCTGACGGTCCACGCGGCTGAGTTGAATCGCCTCCAAGCGGTAATCGACGAACGCCTCCCACACCAGCGGAAACAGCGGACGGACGATTTGTTCGCCGATAGTCTGCGCGTATTGGCGAATCTCCCACTGGGCGTGCGAGTCCATCCGAAGTTGCAGAAAATGCAGCAGGTTGTGCAGGTCGGCTTTCCAATACGCCTCGGTGTAGGTCGACAGCGGCAGGTCTTTGCGGGCCTGTTCGCGGGCCACGCCCAACGCGAGGCGATGCTCATAGGCCGCTCGGGCGTGATGCTGCAAGTCGGACTCGGCTGCGGAAAGCTCCGCGCCGGCGGTCACGTCCAAAAAGCCTTCGCTGCCCTGGCGATTCGACGCGGCCTGGTGTCGCCAACCGTCGGGCGGTGTGGTCTGTGCGGCGTCGATGGCCACAGAATATCGGGTGCTGGTTTCGTTGATCGAGGCCATCCGATGGCGAATCCATTGTCGCCAGCAGTCCATCGGGACGCGGACCAGCAGTTTCAGCTCGGCCATTTCGAACGGCGTCGTGTGCCAGTGACGCATCAGGTAGCGAATCAGCGTGCGATCGTCCGAAATGCGACGGGTGCCGGCCGCGTAACTGACCCGAGCCGCCTCGACCACCGAACGGTCGTCGCCCATCGCGTCCACCAGGCAGACGAAACCGTCGTCGAGCACGGGAAACTTTTTCCAGCGAAGTTGATCGAGCATGAAGCGAGGGGGAGAGATCAGGGGCTAGGGATCGGGGACTAGGGACTAGAGACTCGCCGCTTTATTGTTTTTCCAGCAGTTTTTTCAATAGGTTGGCTATCAGCGTCGGGTTTTCTTGCTGGACCAGATGCCGAATCTGATCTTTGGGGACTTTGAGTTTCTCTAGAATTTCGGCCACCCGTTTCCATAGCCGGGCTCTGGCTTTGCCTTCGGCTAAAAAGAGGTCGGTGACCAGTTCGCCCAACCGTTGGAGCATGATCTCGTCACGGTTCTTGTAGTAACTGCGAATGATGCGGTCTTGGTAGGATGATCGATTTTGCATAAACGACATTATGAAGGCGAAAGGCGAAATGGGGAATGGGGGAGCCCTTTGGTTTCCACATTCCCGCCGTCGACGCTAGGAGAGCCCTTCGGTTTCCGCGTTCCCCCTTCCGTCGTCCGCCTTTTCGGCTTACCATGGGCCCCATGCCTGCTGCGTCGAAACGCCATCCTTTGATTGCCGGAACGGTCGTGACCAGTCTCGGGACGTTGGCTTCCCGGGTGCTGGGCATGATTCGCACGATCGTGACGGCGGCATTGTTTGGACTAGCCGGGCGGGGGGTGGCCGACGCCTTTCTCTTCGCTTTTCGCATTCCCAACCTGTTTCGTCAGTTGTTTGGCGAAGGCGCCCTGACGGCGAGCTATCTGCCTGTGCTGACCACGCAACTGGACGCCGATCCGCGCGTCGCCCGACAATTGGCCAGCGTCGTGATCGCGCTGCTGGGCGCACTGCTGGCCGGCGTGGTTTTGGTGGGTGAGGTGTTGTTGTGGGTAATTTGGGCGCTATGGGGTGATCGGTCGGGGGTGACGCTCTTGGTCGGTTTGTCGGCCGTGATGCTGCCCTATTTGATGCTGATTTGCGTGGCGGCCCAATTGAGCACGATGTTGTATGCCGCGCGGCATTTTGCGGTGCCAGCCTTGGCGCCGACGATGTTGAATGTGGTTTGGCTGTTGGCGGCGCTGGTGGCGTGGGTCTGGTTTTCGGGCAATCAGGTGGCTCAGGCCTACGTGTTGGCCGTCGGGGTGTTGGTGGCCGGCGTGGCGCAGGTGGCGGTGCAATGGCCGGCGCTTCGGCGGCTTGGCTATCGGTTTGATTTCAATTGGACGGCGGCCCGATCCGGGTTGAAGCAGATCGGGCGCAATTTCGTGCCGATGCTGATCGGCATGGCGGTGACGCAGATCAACACGTTCAACGACAGTCTGATTGCGTGGGGGCTGGCTCGGGCGGCGGACGGGCCGGAGTTCGTGCCTTGGCTTGGCGGCGCGGTGCGTTATCCGATGCATCAGGGGGCGGTGGCGGCCATCTTTTACGGCGATCAGTTGAGCGAGTTTCCGCTGGGGATCGTGGGCATGGCCGTGGCCGTGGCGATTTTTCCGCTGTTGAGTCAACATGCGGCCCGGGGCGATCGGATTCAATTGGGCGGCGACATGACCCTTGGGCTTCGGTTGGTTTTTTGTTTGGCGTTGCCGGCGGGCGTTGGGCTGATTTTGCTGGCCGAGCCGATCGCCCGGCTGCTGCTTCAGCACGGCTATTTCAATGCGGAGGACACGGCGCGGACCGCGACGATGATCGCCTGGTATGCCTCGGGCGTGTGGGCGTATTGTGCGTCGCAGGTGGTCGTGCGTGGGTTTTACGCCGTGTACGATTGCATGACGCCGGTTCGGGTCGCGGCGTGGATGGTCGGCATGAATCTGGTGTTGAACTTAACGTTGATCTGGCCGATGGCCGAAGCGGGCTTGGCGGCGTCCACGGCCCTGGCCGCGGCTGTGCAGACGTTGGTGTTGATGGCCGTTTTTTCGAGGCGTCACGCGCGGCTGGGGTGGCGCGAGCTGGCGGCCAACGTGGTTCGCTCCGCGTTGGCCACGGCGGCGATGGCTGCGGCGGTTTCTTGGACCCTTGGGCGTTTTCCCGCCAGCGGACGGCTTGTGGACCAGGCGATTCAGGTTGGCGCGCCGGTGCTGGTCGGCGCGGCGGTTTATTGCGGCGCGTACCGGTTGCTTGGCGGACGCGAGTTGGGTATGTTGCTGCATGGAAGGGTTTCTTGATCTTCACCAAAGTAGTGTAGTGTCTTGTAAATGATGGCATTTATTGTGCACAATTTAGAGAGAATGGGTGCCATGCCCACGCTTGTCGTGGGCATGAAGAGACGACAAACATGCTTGCTGTCTCGCTGCGCTCGCTTAGCAAGCATGGCACCCATAGATCACTATTTGTGTGAGACACTACAGTAGTTTCTTTGTGGAAAGGAACCATAACGGCGTCATGCCCACGCTTGTCGTGGGCATGGCACCCAACTTTTCCGCGCTGATTTGAGGATCCATCGTCGTGAAACAGATCGTCGCCGTGGTGAAGCCGTATCTGGTCGAAAAAGTGCTCGAGGCGTTGAAATATTCGCCGATCGAGGCCTGCGGCGTTTGCGAGGTGAAGGGCTACGGGCGGCAGAAAAGCTATCTCGACGAATATCGCGGCAGCGAATACTCGATGGCCTATTTACCGAAGGTCGAGATCACGCTTTGGGTCGAGGACCCGCGCGTCGACGAGGTGGCCCGAACGATCGTCGAGGTGGCGAGGACAGGCCGGATGGGCGACGGCAAGATTTTTATTTTGCCCACGTTCGGCGAGCCGCCCGGCGTTGAGAATGAATGAGCGGCTTGCCCTACTTGCGATGAGCCCGATTGACGACTTGTTGTAGTTTTTCGGCGTCGGCCGGCTCCCACACCAACGCTTTGACCAACTCTTGCGGATGGGCGTATCGCGGGTCGCGGGCGATGGCCTCTCGGATGGCTTGAACGGCCTCGTCCGATTGGCCGAGCGCGTCGAACGAGATGGCCAGCCCTCCCCAACACTCCGCCGCCTCCGGCGACAACCGGCAGGCCTTTTGGTAAGTGTCCACCGCTCGGGCGAAGTCTTTTTCGTGATAGTAGGTGCATGCCAGATTGGCCTGACCGTTGAACGATCGCGGATTGCGGGCGACCGTGTCTTGCCAGAGCGAAAGGTCATGCCGCCACACCAACGCCCGTTGCACGCTGACGGCGGCCAGCAGGCCCAGCGCGCACAGTCCGCCGACGGCGAACAGTTTTCTTGCGCGCGGTGAAATTGCGGCGCACAGCCGTGCGACCAACGTGCCGACGATCAGCGACACGCCGAGCATGGGCAGATAGAGGTAGCGGTCGGCCAGCGGATGATAGATGGGCATCAGGTTGGCGACGGGCAGCAGGCCGATCGCATACCACGCCGCGCCAAGCCCGATGGTGCGGTATTTTCGGGCGGCCACGACCACGACGACCGCCAAGAAGGTCAGACAAAGCAGCGCCAACGGCAAGTCGATGGTTTGGACCGCGTAACCGGTCTGATCGGCGCAAAGCAGACCGGGCCAGACCAGTTCGGCCAGTTGGAACGTCCATAGACGCGGCTGAATCTGAATGGCCGTCCACAACGAGCCGCCGAGGTAGCCGGGTTTCACCGTGAAGATTTTCGAATGGGGCGTTTCCAACGCGAATCGGGCCGCCATGAAACACGCGACCACGACCGCCGTGGCGGCGACCAACGCGATCCAGCGGCCGCGCGGCTCATCGCGGCGGACCGTCCACCAGTAGGCCAGCAACATCAGCGGGACCATCGCGCCGCTTTCCTTGGCGCCGACGGCCAGCAGCGTGGCCGCGAGGCATCCGACGCCCAAGGCCAGGTTGACCGCGGGACGTTTTGCGGCGGACAGTCGGCCGGCCAGCCACAGGGCGAAAAACGTCGCGCCGGCCGCCAGCAGATCTTCGCGGAACGTGACCGGGCAGACGGCCTCGCTGTTGATCGGATGGACGGCGAACAGCAGCGCGCCGGCCGCGGCGCCCCATGCCGGCCAAAATGGTCGTTTGTCGAACTGCGCCGTGCGCCGCAACACGTCATGCAACACCAGCAGCACCAGCAGCGAGCAGCCGACGTGCAGCAGGACGTTGGTTAAATGATAGCCGAACGGCTGATGGCCCCACAGCGACGAGTCGATCATCAGCGAAAGCAGCATGACCGGACGATTGAAGTCGAGCACGTCCTCGGCCATCACGCGGAAGGTGAGCACGTCGACGAAATGCGCCGGCTGGTGGAGATAATCGTCGACGACGATTTGCCCGATGTCGTCGTACACGAAATCGCCCCAGAGCGACGGCAAATAGACCAGCCCGGCCGCTACGGCCACGAACGCCAGGAGGCGGATCGAGACGGAGGACTCCTGCGAGGACGGAAGGTCCGCGGCACGGATCGGTGGTTTGCCGTCCTTTTTGCGTCCCACGTCCGCCGTCCCTCCGGATCTCTTTTAGCCGAGTAGTTTTTTCAACTCGTCCCGGGCGAAATTAAACGCGTCGGGCAGTTTGTCGAGCAGCTTGCCGCCGGCTTGGGCCATGTCGGGGCGTCCGCCGCCGCCGCCGTCGACCACTTTGGCAACGCTGCGAATCCACTGGACCGCATCGAGGCCTCGGCCGACCAGGTCGCGGCTCAGACCGGCGATCATCGTCAGTTTGTTTTCGTCTTCCTGGCGATTGGCCAGCAACACGGCCACCGGCGAGATCTTGCGGCGGAGTTGGTCGATCACTTGACGCAGCTCGTTGGGGCCGCCGGGCATTTCGGCCAACACCACCTTAACGCCGCTGAGGTCGACGGCCTTGGCGATCAACTCGTCGATCGTGGGACCGCCCTTCGGACCGGCCGCCGCTTGTTTTTTCAACTGACGAACTTCGTTTTGGAGCGTGTGGACGCGATCGGCCAATTCGTCGTCGGGCACGCGGAGCGCCGCCGCCGCGTGGTGCAAGATGGACCGAGCGCGGCGAATGTGACGCAGCGCGCCGCATCCGGTCAAGGCGGTGATCCGCCGGGTGCCGGCCGCCACGCTTTCTTCGCTGAGGATCTGAAAAACGCCGACCTGTCCGGTGTTCGACAGGTGGGTGCCGCCGCACAGTTCGCGGCTGAAATCGCCCATCGTGACCATGCGGACGACGTCGGGATATTTTTCGCCGAAAAGCATCGTGGCGCCGGCCTGTCGGGCGTCGGCCAGCGGGATGTTTTGGCAGCCGATCGGTTCGCCGGCCAAAATCTTGGCGTTCACCTCATCCTCGATCCGGTTCAACTGCTCGGCGGTGACGGCCGAGGGGTTGGCGAAGTCGAACCGCAGCAGGTCGTCGTCCACCTTGGAGCCTTGTTGCAGGGCGTGGCCGCCCAACACCTTTTGCAAGGCGTGGTGCAATAAGTGCGTGGCGGAATGGGCCCGCCGGATGCCTTGACGGCGTTGGACGTCGACCCGGGCGTCGACCTGATCGCCCAAGGCGAGCCGGCCCTCGCGCAGATGGCCGCGGTGGAGCGTGAATCCGCCGTCCACTTGCGTGTCGGTCACTTCGAACCGGAAACGGGGACCGGTCAGTTCGCCGGTGTCGCCGAGTTGTCCGCCCATCTCGCCGTAGAACGGGGTTTTGTCGAGCACGACGACGATCGGTTGCTCGTGGTCCACTTCGTCGACTTGTTCGCAAAGCTGCTCGTTGGCGATGATGCCCAACACTTGGGCGTCGGTCGCTTCGAGCGTGTCGTAGCCAAGGAACGTGCTGCCGTGGACGGCTTTTTTCAGGGCTTCCAGCGGATCGTGGCGGAACAGTTCGACTTTTTGGCCGCCGCCGGACTCGACGCCGTGCCGCTCCATTTCGTCGCGAAAGCCCTTCCAGTCGAACGCGAAATTGTGTTCGGCGGCGAGCGTTTCGAACAGCTCGGGCGGGAAACCGTGGGTTTGGAACATGTCGGCGGCCTCGTCGCCCGAGACCACGCCGCGATGCTGACGCTTCATTTGCTCGAAGATCCGCTCGATCCGCTCGAGCCCGGCGTCCAACGTGCTCAGGAAGTTGGACTCTTCCTTTTCGATCACGTCGGACACGGCGGCGGTGGTTTGGCTCAGTTCGGGATACGGCTGGCGCATCAGCTCGGCCACCTTGCCGACCAGCTTGTGCAGGAACGGATCGCGGACGCCCAACTGTCGACCGTCCAGCACCGCGCGGCGCAACAGCCGGCGGATCACGTAGCCTTGTTTCTTGTTGCCGGGGTAGACGTTTTCGTGGATCGCGAAAGTGCAGGCCCGGACATGATCGGCGATGCGGCGCATACGGCGGCCGTTTTCGTCGGCCGGATCGTAGGCGACGCCGCACACCTCGCCGGCGGCCTCGACCAGCGGACGCAGGATGTCGATGTGGAAGTTCGACTCGACGCCTTGCAACACCGAGGCCGTGCGTTCCAGGCCCATGCCCGTGTCGATGTTCTTGCTCGGCAGCGGACGCAAATTATCGGGCGGATCGCCGACGCGGTTGAACTGCGTGAACACCAGGTTCCAGATTTCGACCGAGCCGAAGGGCGTGTGGTAGTAGATTTCGCTGCACGGGCCGCAGACGCCGTCGGGACCTTGGCTGGGGGCGTTGGCCGGCCAGAAGTTTTCGTCCTCGCCAAGCCGCTGCAATCGATCGGCGGGCAGGCGGATCTCATCGAGCCAGATGCCGGCGGCTTCTTCATCGTCCAGATAGATCGTGGCTGACAGCTTGGACGGATCCAGACCGAGCCACTTCTTGGAGGTCAAAAACTCCCAGGCCCAGTGGATCGCTTCGCGCTTGAAATAATCGCCGAAGCTGAAATTGCCGAGCATCTCGAAAAACGTGTGGTGGTAGGCCGTGCGGCCGACGTTGTCGATATCGCCCGTGCGGAGGCATTTTTGACAGGTCGTGGCCCGGGTGAAATCCAGCTTGCACCGGCCCATGAAGTGGTCCTTGAACTGGTTCATGCCGGCGGGTGTGAACAGGACCGAGGGGTCCCAACGGGGCACCAGCACGTCGCTCGGCCGCCGTATGCAGCCTTTCGATTCAAAAAAGCTCAGATATTTTTCACGCAGTTCGTTGGTTTTCATAGTTGGGCGCGCCGGGGTCGGCGCAGACACGAAAAAAAGGGCACTCCCTGGAACGAATCCCTAATGATATCCGGTCAGGGGGGATCTGAAAAGGGCAGGTCGTTGCCGACGCGACTCCCCAAGGGGCTGTTCCAGCATTTGTAGGAATGTTGATTACAAAGCGCTGACTTTACAGTTTGGCAACGCTTGATGCAATCGCTCGATTCCTGCGGCTGTTACATTTTTGCCAACGGCCAATCGTTTAAGTTGGGAGAGGCCAAAAAGGTTCTCTAACCCCTGGTCCGTCGCCTGGCAGTTATAAATTTCCAATTTTGTCAGTTTGGTCAAGGGGGCAAAATGTTTGAGTCCGGCATTCGTGATTTTTGGGGCCGGATTGATGGTCAACTCCCGCAACCGGCAAAGCCTCTCAAAGTGAATCAGGTCCGTGTCGGTAAGTTCAGAACCTTCCATGCCCAGTCGTTCGAGTGTTGAAATCTTCGAGAGATGCTCCAGTCCGACATTTGTGATGTGACTGAAATTCAAGACACGAAGACGTGGCAACGTTTCCAGATTTTGAAGTCCAGAATTGGTAATGCGAGTGTCGGAGAGCCACAGGACCTCGATTTGAGGCAGGCCTTTCGCGATGTGACGCAGCGCAGGGTCATCGACGTTCGTGTAGCTGAGTTTCAAATGCGTCAACGATTGCATTCCTGCGAGATTTTTCACCCCATCGCTGTTGATGTTGATCGATTCCGCCAGGGAGAGCAGCTTGAGCTTGGGCAGCCGATGGAGACACTTCAAACCGGAATTCGTAATCGCGGTGCCGCCGATGTGCAATTTTTCCAATTGCGTAAAACGACAAATGCGATTCAAATCGGCGTCCGTTAAGTCGGTGTGGCTGAGGCTTAGCTGCTTGAGTTGCTTAAATCCGTCGACAAACCTCAATTTAGCACCGACGTTGTGGAAATCGTCCATGTCAACGCCAATGATTGGATGGATGGGGTCGTTCTCGTCGACGGTTACCTTGCCGCCACGCAATCGGATTTCCGCAACCGCTTCTTCTTGTAATGATGGCGGTTCCTCGGCGTTAAGAAAGGGGCCGCTCACCCACAACAGACCGATGGCTATTGGCCAAAGGAAAAGGAGGTTGCCAAGTCTTCTTTGGTCCATCAGGCGACGATAAAGTGGCATGTATCCACCTATTTTGTCGGAGGATCAACAAGTGAACCGATTACAACCCCAACTCTTTCTTGACAGCGTCGAGCGA
>JBDKTJ010000138.1:0-7306 GCA_039698075.1 Thermoguttaceae bacterium
GCGACCTTGGCTCCGGCCAGCACGCTCCTCGGCACGTTGACGTTCACCGATGACGTGACGTTGGCCAGCGGCGCCTTGGCGCAGATGGGGATCAGCGATTCTTTGAGCGATCTGGTCTCGGTCGGCGGCGCTTTGGCCCTGGACGGCACCTTGAAGGTCACCGACGACGGTACGGTCAGCTATGCGGCTGGTCAGTCGTGGGATCTGTTCGATGCCAGCTCGTTCAGCGGCTCGTTCAGCGCCTACGATCTGCCGACGCTGGCTGCCGGCTTGGCGTGGGACACCAGCTCGGTTGGCACGACCGGCGCGATCAGCGTCACGGCGGTGCCGGAACCGGCTACGGCCGTCATGTTGCTGGGCGGTTTGCTCGGCTTGATCGCTTATGCTTGGCGTAAGCGAAAGTAATAGATAGAGGTGGTTGCAGGATGGCGGATGGTGGACGCGATCAAACCGCGTCCACCATCCAAAATCCATCGCCCACCGCGACGGAACGAGTTTTCACGGGAAGCGTGAAAAGACGCGGACGTCGCACGGTTCGCGTCTTTTCACTTTTCCCACGAGAGGCGTTTTTATTGACGGTCAGAGCGACCTTGCAACGAGGTCGACCATCGGGCGGTCGGATTCATCGAAAAAACGTTGCGACAAGGTTGCACCATGATTCCGAGAACCAATAAACGCCGAGGATTTTGCCATGACTGTTCGCTCTCTACCATCAGGACGGCAAGGTAGACTCGTCTGTCAACGAGATATCGCGACGGCTCATCGCTTCCGGTCGCCAATTCCGACGCCTGCGGCGTTCACGCTGGTTGAACTGCTGGTGGTCATCACGATCATCGGCGTATTGATTGCGTTGTTGCTCCCGGCGGTGCAAGCGGCCCGCGAGTCCGCGCGTCGGATGCAGTGCAGCAACAATCTGAAGCAAGTGGGACTGGCCGTCCATCTGTACCACGAGGCGTGGGGCCAATTCCCGATGGGTTATGGACCCGAAGGAAAAAGGAAAAAATACAATTCCGGCGGGTCGGGGACCGGCGACACGAAATGCGCATGGACGCAGCGGATCTTGGCATATATGGACCAGGTTCCGCTTTACGACAAGATGGTCTGGACGATGTGGAAGAACTACACGGCGGAGCAAATGCCGGCCCTGGCGACGCCCTTGCCGTCGCTTCAATGTCCGTCGGATCCAACGGTGTTGGTCATGTGGAACGGCGGCAGCGGCGTTCCCGCTGCTGCGGCGGTTGGCGGGTTGTCGCGCATTTCCTATGCAGGCAATTTTGGCCAGGGCGACCCGGAGGACGAGGGCGGGACGGGAGAATCCGCTGGCCAAGAGGCACAGACGAGCACCACGCCACCCCTTACGCATATTGACGGAGTATTTGCCCGCGATTGGGGTATCGAAATGTCGCAGATTCGCGATGGTTCGGCCAACACGTTGATGGCCTCCGAGTTGATCCCCGGCGACGCCCAGAATGTTCGCGGCCTATGGTATTTCGCCGAGGGGCCTGTGTTCATGCAGGTGTACACGCCGAATGACCCGACGCCCGATTTGCAGAGGTCCGGCCGGTGCGGCATAAACGATCGAATGCCCAACTCCGCGGCTCCGTGCAACACGAGCTTGGGCGGGAATGCACTAAGGGTCGTCAACACAGCCCGAAGCATGCACCCGGGCGGCGTCAATGTGACGATGTGTGATGGCAGTACGCGGTTCGTCAGCAACAACATCAACTTGTACACCTGGCGGGCGATGGGCACGCCTCACGGGCTGCCGAGGGGGCTGACGGAGCCCCTGATCACGGGCGACGATTAAGGGTTCGGTTGGCGATCGTCGGTTTTCCTACCCAAACAATTCCCACCAAGAAAATGTGCCGGCCGTCCGGCGCGTTCCGTGCAACGGTTCCGCAATGTGCGGGATCGTGCGAGAAAATTCCGAAAAAACGACGTCCGGGCCGCCTGCGTTGGCTAGAATGGACAGATAAGGAGCAAGCAGCATGACCGTCAAACGAGGCCTGAGTTTTGTGATCGCTGTCTTTCTGTCGGCGGCCGGGTTTTGCCGTGCGGCGGAAACGACCGAACCGTCGACCGTCGTCACCGGGGCGTCCGCCCGATTCGAGCTGGTCGCGGGCGTCGAGCCGGCCTGCATCGTGCTGGCCAAAACGGAACACAAGGGCGTGATGGCCGCCGCGAAAGACTTGCAGCGCGACGTGACCAAGGTGACGGGCGTGACGCCCAACATCGTTCATTCGCTCAAAGAGTGTGCGGGCAAATGCGTCGTGATCGGCACGGCCGATTGTCCGGAGGGAAAGGCCCTGCTGGCGTCGGTCGGCGTCCCGGTCGACGACTTGGCCGGCCAATGGGAGACCTATAAGTGGCGCGTTTTGAACCACGTGGGCGGCAAGGATCAGGTGTTGGCCATCGCCGGCAGCAACGTTCGCGGCACGATCTTCGGCATCTATGACTTCGAGCAGAAACACCTGGGGGTGGACCCATGGTGGTTTTGGGCCGATCACGAGCCGCCGACGCGCGGAGAGCTGATCTACGACGGACGGATTGACTTCGGACCCACGAAAGAGCCGACCTGGAAATACCGCGGCTGGACGCTCAACGATCACCCGCAGTTCATGGAATGGATGGAAAGCGGCCTCGTGCAGCGCACCCGCAACGGGCGATACATGTTCGCCATCCACCACGACGTGCTTCAGCGGATCATGGAGGCGGCGCTGCGGTTGAAGATGAATATGTTTACGTGGTATTTCATCGACGCCGATTGGCAGCCCGACTACGAGCGGCTTCAGGCCGTGGCCGACCGGGGATTGTTCCTCACGCAACAGCAAATGGAAGGCATCGGGGCGGACACCGGTTTCTGGAACGATTACTGGAAGAACCACAATCCGGCCGGAAAGCCGAAGGTTTTTTCGTACCGGCAGCATCCCGAGGCCTTTCGGGAGTTTTGGACGCACTACATCAAACGCTGGGCAAACTTTTCGCCGCAGGTGGTTTGGGAGATCGGTCTGCGCGGTTGGGCCGACGGTCCGTACAAGGAGCCGACGTTGCCCAAGGAAGGCACGCCGCAGCAGTTGTCCGAAATCATCAGCGGCGCGCTGGCCGACCAGGCCCGGCTCGTGCGGAAGCTCGATCCGAATCCCGACCTGGAGATGATGACCACGCTCTATTACGAGATCGGTTTCAATTACGACAAGGGATGGATCAAGGTGCCGAAGGACGTGACCATCGGGTTTTCGGACCTCGGTGGGATGCTGGGCATGTCGTGGTCCAAAACGTTCTGGACCGAGCCCCGCGATCCGAAGCGAAAATACGGGCAGTATTTCCACACGCAATATTTCGGCGGCGGACCGCAAATCGCCAAGTGCACGCCGCTGGACAAATACCATCAACTGAACCTGGGCGCGATGCACCAGCGCGGCGACACCCAGCACATGCTGCTGGCCGTCAACGAGCTGCGCCACCAGCAGATCGAAATCCGCGGGATCGCCGAAATGCTTTGGAACTACCAGGGCTTCGAGCCGCGCGAATATCAACGGCGGTATTGCCAGGAAGAGTTCGGTCCGGAGGTCGCCGATCGGGTGTCGGCCCTTTACGATGAGTATTACGAAAAATATCCGCACAAGACTTGGGAGGATAGCTTCAAGAAGATCCCGGTCTATTACACGGTCATGGAGCCGATGTTCACGGTGATCGCCAACCTGCAACACATCGACGCCGGCACGCGCGACGGGCTGGTGATGAACTACCAGTACGATCGGGAAGTCTACGAGCGCGGCATCCGCGACTTAGGCGAAGTGCTCGATCACGCTTTGGCTTTGCGGCCGTCGATTCCCGAAGATCGCCGGTATTTCTTCGATTACGAGTTCATCGACGCGATTCGTCAAGTGCGGGGAATCTATCGGATGAGCATCGCCACGGACGACGCCATCACGCGATTGAAAAAGGGCGATCGCCAAGGCGCGTTGGCCGCGTTGCTGGAGGCCAAGCCGATGCTGGACGAATTGTATGCGGCGTTCAAGCATACGGCCGCCACCGAAAAATGGCGGCATTGGTATCGGAGCGGCACCAATGAGGACATGGATTTGATGGTCAACCTGTACCAAAAAGCCCGCCTGCGGCTGGAAGTCGACGCGATGAGCTTCGTGACCGACATCGAACCGCAGCGTCATCCTTATTTGGGCAACGTCGCGACCGACAATCCGACGGCCGTCGGCGATCAGATCTATGGCAACGAGACGTCGCGGATCAACGACTCGATTTTTGACGGCGCGCCGTTTTCGCTGGTCTCCTTCCCGTTGACCGACGTTTTTCAGATCGGAGGCGTCCAAGACGTTTATCGCCGCTGGAAGTTGCAGGACGACTACGGCCAGGCTTATCGTTTCACGTTGCAGGGACCGGCGAAGGTCTTTGTCGCGTGCCTGCGAGACAAGCCGTTGGATTGGCTTGAGAAGAAGGGATTTCAATCGACCGGGCAGACGATGGACGTCGGTCAGTGGGGATGGCCGTATCGGTATCAGCAACGCCCGCCGACCAAAACTCGGACGTTCGAGCTGTTCGCCAAGTCATTCCCGGCCGGGCAAGTGACGCTCGGCAAGAACCCGAAGTCGTCGAAAACGCTGCCGTATATCGTGTTCGTCCAGCCGGAATTGCTGGTGTACGAGAATTTCCACGGGCAACCGGTCGGCGGCGAGCCGCGCGGCTGGCGAGTTCAGAACGGCGGCGGCCAGGCGTCGGTCGTGGCCAATCTCGATTATCCCGGCGAGATGCGCGATTCCGCATTCGATCTGAGCACGGTGCGGCGTTACCGTCCGTTGGACTTGAAGAGTCTGCGATTGGCGACTGACCAGCGTTCGACGTCGCCATGCACGGCGGAGATTCCGCTGCGACGGCCCGCCGAGGGCGATTTCGTCGTGCATGTTCGCGTCAAGCCGGGCCAGACGAATCGGCCGGGCGGATTTTCGCTCCAAGCGTCCGACGGCCGTCCGGTCGTGGAGGTGAAGTTTGGCGAGAACGGACGGATCGCCTGTCGCGGCTCGTCGGGCGAGCTGGTGGACGTCGCCCCGTACGAGGCGGACCACTGGTGCAACGTCGCGCTTCGCGTTCGCGGGCGGCAGGGTAAGTTTGACGTAAGCGTTCAGAACGATCGGCTGGAGTCGGTCGAACGCAAGGATCTCGATTACGCACCGTCGTCCGCGCCCAGTGCGATTCGGTTGAGCGAGGGCGGCGACCGTCAGACCGCGTCCATGCTTTATGGCGCCGTGGTCGGGTGGGTGGAGTAGTGGTCGGCCAAGAAAAACGCACCGCCGAACGGCAGGGTTGAAGGAGCCTTGTCGTTCGGCGGCTGACGTTCTCGCGTTTTCTACGACTTGTGTTTGAAGAACTCGAAGGACTCGAAAACCAATTCGTGAACGACCACGTGCGGCGGCAGCGACAGCACGAATTGGATCGCCGAGACGATGTCGTCGGCTTGCATGAACTTTTCGCGGGGCACCTTGCGATCACCCCAGAACGGCGTGTCGGTGGCGCCGGGCAGCAGCGTGGTGACCCGGACGTTCTTCTGCTTGGCGTGCAGCGCCAGCCCTTCGGAGAACATGGCCACGGCGGCTTTTGCCGTGCAGTACATCGGGGCGTTGGCGTTGGCATGTTTAGCCGCGACCGAGGCGATGTTGACGATCAGGCCGTCGCGTTGCGGATCGGCGATCGACAGAAAATGCTTGGAGCAGAGGAACGCCGCCTTGAGGTTGACGTCCATGATCCGATCGTACTCTTCGACCGGCATCTCGGCGATCTGGCCGGCGATGCTCAAGCCCGCCAAATTCAACAGCACGTCGACGCCGCCGAATTTCGCCTTGGCGGCCTCGAACAGCGAGCGGACCGACGGCTCGTCGGTGACGTCGACCACTTGGGTCAACACCTGAGCGGCGTAGGGTTTGAGGTCGCCTTGGAGGCGTTCCAACAACGCCGGATCGCGGTCGGCGAGCGTCAACGAAGCGCCTTCGGCGGCCAATTTAGGGGCGATCGCGCGGCCCATGCCGCCGGCGGCCCCGGTGATGACGAAAGACATTCCACGCAGGTTCATCGAAATCAACTCCCGTCTTGTGTCGGACGGCGGTCCGACGTTAAGGAAACAGATAAATCCAAAACTCCCGAGGACGCGGCGACGAAAGCGGGCCGGACGGCCGTGTTGGGGCGGAAAACCGGAACGGGACGCAAACCGCAAGGCCGCGCAAGGGCCCCGGTGGTCTGCGTTTGGCCGGTGTTTTCACGCCTCGGTGCAGACCTCTTCAGTGTAGATCAAGGGTTCTTGTCCATTCCATGGACAATTCGTTTATCTTTTGTATATTATAGTTGAGTGACGGTTGCTCGGCGTTTTGTCGGCGTCATAATACACAAGCGGGCTGCAATCGGTCCGGCGTTTCGTCGGCCGGGTTTGCGGCTTCACCTTCGGACTGTCCGTTTGCGTCAAGCTTATGGGTTCTCCGGTACATTTCGCGTCTACTGCGCGGTTCTTGGGAAACGACCACTTCGACGCCATGGTCGGCGCGATGGGGTTCGTGGTTCGTCGCGATCCCAACCGCGATTGGGAGATCGCGAATCTCGTGAACAACCGCTATCATATTTTGGCCTACGCGGCCGGCGGTCGAGCCTATTATCGTTGCGACGGCGAAGACTTCACCGTCTCCAAAGGGAGCTTGCTGTTTTTTCCGAAAGGCCACGCGCATTCCGCCAAGAGCGACCCCAATATGCCGTGGTCGTTTTTTTCGGCGGCCTTCGACCTGCAATATTTTGATCCGCAAGTGGCGGCGGCGATGGAGTCGCTGCCCCATCACGTCGTCGTGCGAAACGCGGGCGAATTGAGCGGGTTGTTCAGCGAATTGGAGCGGCTTTGGGTCGTGCGAGAACTTGGGTTTTTGTTGCGATGCCGCAGCATCATTCTTCAACTGCTGCATATCTTCCTGCGAACCTGTTGCAGCGACGCCTCGACGGTTTCACACGCCCGACGGCTCGCTCCCATCGTGGCGATGCTCCAAGGCAATCCGTCCAAGACGTTTCCGATCGAGGACCTTGCGGAAATGGCCGATCTCAGCCCGTCGCGTTTTCGGGTGCTGTTCCGCGAGTACACGGGCCATTCGGTCGTGCAGTATCAGAATTGGTTGCGGGTCAACCGGGCCAAGGATTTGCTGCTCAGCGGCGAGCACTCCGTGACGCAGGCGGCCAAGGAAGTGGGGTTCGTGGACGTCTTCTACTTCAGCCGGCTTTTCAAGAAGCTGACCGGCTACAATCCGTCCTATTTTCGTAACCA
>JBDKTJ010000139.1:0-1802 GCA_039698075.1 Thermoguttaceae bacterium
CGACGGCCTTGCGCATCTCGTTAATCGCTGCGGTCTGGTCCTTCATCACCTTGCGATGCTGCCCAACGGCTGAGTAGAACGTTGCATCGTCGGCTGCGGCTTCCTCGTTGCCAAGGATCTGCTGGGCGTAGGAGCGCCGGAACTGGTCGCCCATCTTCGTCGCCTCGTCAGAACTGATCTGGAATGCGTCCGCAAGTAGCGCGGTGTTTGCGAAGGCCATGCGCTCGCGGGCCGGGTCTTTCGAGAACTTGGTGAGTTGCTCGATCTGGTCGAAGTCAGGCTTCTGCAACACAGAGTCCCAACCATCGGGGGACTCGAACAGACGGTCCAGCATTTCAGGATCGGCGCGAACGTCGTCCTGTTGATCGGCGATTGTGTCCATGAGAGTTACCTCTTTTTTCGGGTGGTGAGAGAGTTCAGCACCCCAGTTCCGCCCGCTGCCGTAGTGCGCTGCCGGACCTGCTTATTTAGAAATTCGATCTGATCGCCGTCGGGGTTCTCTGCAATGAACTTCTGAAGCGCGATCTTCAGACGAAGCCGTTCCTCGCTGGCGGCGACGAACTGCGCACCGTCAATCGGCTCACCCATTTCCTTGAGCGTGTTCCCGAGCACGCCACCGTCGAAAAGAGCGTCGATGTGTTCGTTCGCAAAGTTGCGGGACTGTTTGGTTGCGCTCGGGGATTCGATGTCCTCCAGCGCCTTGAGCAACGGAGCACGAATCACCGGGTCCATCGCAGCCGTACCCGCCCGGATGATGATGGACTTCTGCTTCAACTGCGGATCTCCGGCCTTGAGTTGGTCGATCTCTTTCCAGAGTGAACCAGCGTCAACGGCCTGCTCTGCGTAGGTGTACTTTCCGACAAGAGCCTTCTTCAGATTGTACGCCTGCGAAGGTAAAATCTTCTTCCCCTTCACGGCAGCATCAATTTGCACGTCAACCCCGATGTTGTCCCCGGCGTAAATCTGCTCTGCGATCCCCTGCGCCGTCTCGGCGTGCATCGTGCCCACAGCGTTGGCCGCAGAGCGCGACAGCGCCAGCCGGTCGGACTCTGACAAATCGGTGTAGTGAGCCCACTTTCCATCTTCCTTCTTGGCGTCTAAGCGTTGGCTCTCGTTGAGCGGGTCGGTGTTGATTCCCTTCTGGATGTAGGAAACGGTCGCCACCTGCCACAGCTCACGCTCCTTGAGCTTCCCCTCCTTAGCGTCAATCACGCCGTCTCTCACGCCAGCGAGGATCTTCTCTTGCGCTTCACCGAAGTAGCCGGACTTCGCATCGTCCTCGGCCTCGGCGTAGATGGCAACGCGAGCCCCTTTCACCTGCTTGTCGATGGCAGCGAAACGAACCTCTGTCGGGAAGTCCTGCTCGAACGCCATCATGGACGGCATCAGCGCAGTTTGCGCGTCTCGCGAAAGCTTGAGCGCACCGATGTTCTGCTTGGCCTTTGCCACCTCCTCACGACTGCGCTTCTCCCACTGCGCTTCATCCGGGTTGGTGAGCGTCCATTCGTTGAACCGCTGGCGGGCCGTCTTCATCTCGCGCTCGGCCTTCATCAAATCGACAGTGGCCTTCGCCTTGGCAACACGCTGGCCAAGCTCCTGTACTTGGTCGCCCACCTCCATGAGAGAGCGGCCGGCCGACTGGAGCCCACGGCCTGGAGCACGGGCCGCTTCTTCAGAGAGTTGCACGCCGGCATACGGCGCGGAAAGCACGGCGGGGATTGGGACAAGTTCCATGATAGTAATTGGTTATTTCGCCTTCGGACCATACTGCCCGTAGGCCGACATGCCGATCTTGCCGGCGT
>JBDKTJ010000140.1:0-11555 GCA_039698075.1 Thermoguttaceae bacterium
ACGAGGCGCGATAGTGCTAGCTTTCTCAGCGTTGCGGCCTGTCAATCATGCTTTTCTTCCGGCAACCGCTGACCGTCCCCATGCCCACTTTTCCTTTCCACCGCCGCTGAATACATCTTCACCAGGTTCTTTAGCGCGGGTGCCGTGGTCACGCTTGTCGTGGCCACGTGCGTCTCTTACGGGGCAACCATTTCGTCATGGGTGGCAGCGTATCGCGGCGATGGATTGAAAATCGGCGAATGGACGCCGGTTTACATGGTCAGGTACTGAACGTGGCCACGACAAGCGTGGCCACGGCACCCAAGCCACCCAGTCGTCTCTTACGGGGCAACCATTTCGTCATGGGTGTCCTCTTTTGGTCAGAGCATGGCCCGAAACTGGCCGAACAGATAGCTGCTGTCGTGCGGACCGGCCGAGGCCTCCGGGTGATATTGGACGCTGAAAGCCGGCGCGCGGCGATGCCGAACGCCCTCGATCGTGTTGTCGTTCAGATTGATGTGGGTCACTTCCAAGTCGTCGGGCAACGAGTCGGGGGCGACGGCGAATCCATGGTTTTGCGTGGTGATTTCCACCCGGCCGGTCGCATGGTTGAACACCGGCTGATTCGCGCCGCGGTGGCCGAACTTCAGCTTGTACGTCTTCGCGCCGCAGGCCAGCGACAACAACTGATGGCCCAGGCAGATGCCGAAGATCGGCCGCTTGCCCAACAACTGGCGAATGGCTTCTTGGGCGTACGTCAACGGCTCGGGATCGCCGGGGCCGTTCGACAGAAACACGCCGTCGGGCCGTTGGGCCAACACGTCGTCGGCCGTGGCCGTGCCCGGCAGAACTGTCACGCGGCAGCCCATGCTGAACAGATGCCGGGCGATGTTCCACTTCATGCCGTAATCCAACGCGACCACGTGCGGCGCGTCGGCGCCCGGCGCAACGTATTCGGTCGATCGCAGCGTGACCCAAGGGCTCAGCGCGCCGGTCCACGCGACGGCTCGGTCGGGCATCACCTCGCGAACCAAATCGCGGCCCACCAAGCCGGGACTCGCCTTGGCCTTTTCGACCAGCCGGGCGTCGTCCAGATCGCCCGACGACAGCACGCCCTTCATGGCCCCTTGCGTGCGAAGCCGACGGACCAGCGATCGGGTGTCGATGCCTTCCAGTCCGACGATGCCCCAATGTTTCAGATAATGATCCAGATCGTCGTCGGCGCGGAAATTACTCACGCGCCGGCTCTTCTCGCGGACGATGAACCCGGACAAATGCGGCTTGCGGCTTTCGACGTCCTCCGCGTTGATCCCGTAGTTGCCGATCTGCGTATAGGTCATCGTGACGATCTGGCCGCGATAGCTCGGATCGGTCAAAATCTCTTGATAACCGGTCATCGAGGTGTTGAAACAAACCTCGCCGTCCACCTCGCCGTCGGCCCCAAAGGCCGTTCCGGTCAACACGGTTCCATCTTCCAGGGCAAGTTTGGCAATCCGCGACATGGCAACTCTATTTTTGGAGGGGGGCTGTAAAGTCCGGCGGCAACTCGACCCGATACAGGTTGTAACGGCTGCGGGTCTCCGGCTTGTGAGTTTTTATAAACTGCGCAATCCGGGCAGCCACAAGTGAGGGTCTTGTACCGGCGAGCAAGCACCCTCATTTTTTATGCGCCGAGCCAATCCCGGCGGCACGAACACTGTATTCTATCGCAGAGGCGACCTGCCGGCCAGTGGTTGCGCGGACTCCCGCCATTCGCGGCACGAAGCGTTCTTCGCCCCTCACAATCGGGGGCGGCTCCATGAACGGCCACGAATAGTCCCCATGACGTCAACGGTCCGCCTGGCGACGGCCCGCGGCCAGATCGACTCGCCAGACCATCGCGCCGCCGATCAGGAAAAAAACCAGCAAACTGACGGCGGCCCATCGCGCATTGCCGGTCGCCACCATGATGGCCCCGAACTGCATCGCGCCCAACACGCTGGCCGCCTTGCCCGACACGTTGAAAAACCCGAAAAACTCAGCCTCGCGTCGCCGAGGGGTCAGCACGCCCATGATCGCCCGGCCAACCGATTGCGTCCCGCCAAGCACGAGCGCCAACGCCAGGCCCAGCATCCAAAACGCCGTCTTCCCGTGCACCACCAGCGCCGTCAACGGCAACCCGGTCCAGATGACTAGGCAGCCCAGCAACACGGGCTTCTGACCTACACGGTCGGAAAGCCATCCGACCAGCAGCGAGCCGGGCAACGCCACCAGTTGAATGGCCAGCACCAGCGCGAACAACTCGTCGATGGAGAAGTGCAGTTCCTTGCTGGCCAGCGTGTTCGATTGCGTGATGACCGTTTGGATGCCGTCGTTGTAAAACAGGAAGCCGACCAAAAACAACATCAACTGGGGAAACCGCCGAACGTGGATCAACGTCGATCCGACCTGGCCGGCGGCCGTGCGCCATGTTTCCGACCACGTCGCGCGCCGTTCGGGCGGAGGCCGACGATCTCGCAAGACCCACAGCGCCGGCAGACTGAACACGCCCCACCACGCGCCCAACAGCAAAATGCCCAACCGATCCAAATCCGCGTCGTTCAGCCAAAGGAAGTGGCGTCCTCGATCGACGATCAGCCAAGCCAGCGCCAAGGGGATCGCGCCGCCGAGATAGCCCAAGGCGAATCCAAACGCCGAAACGCGGTTGATCGTCGCTTCGGTCGTGATTTCCGGCAGGAATCCGTTGTAGGGGACCAGCGACAATTCGAAGCAAACGCCCATCACGACGAACGCCGCGAGGACCAGCCCCGGTTGATCGGTCGGCGCCGCCGCCATGCCCACCGCAGCCGCCGCGCCGCTCAGCGCCGTGCCAGCCAGCCAGCGCCGCTTGCTCCGATTGGCGTCGGCCGCGGCGCCGACCAGCGGCGACAACACCGCCGCCACGAGCATCGCCGCGCCGATCCCCCAGGCGAACGCCGCCGGACCGCAACGATCGGGCAACACGATCTCCTGCACGTAATGCAGCACCACGGTGATCAACAGCGTCGAGTACGCGCTGTTGGCCCAATCGTACATCGCCCAGGCGAACACCCGACCCAACGGGATCTGGGGGACGGAGGCTTCAGGAAGGGCGGCGGCGGACGAGGACGATGCAGGCAACTGGTCGCTCATGGCACAGCTCGTCGCTCGTTCTTTTTTTTCGCATCTCTGCTGTTTTTCGATGCCGGCGGCCCGCGATCGCCCCACGACGCCCTTCGGACCTCACGAACTGAAAAACGTCACCCGCCGACCTTCTCTCGCATCAGCTTGCGCAACTCCTCGGTGGTCTTCATCGAGCAGAACTTCGGGCCGCACATGCTGCAATAGTGCGAGGTTTTGTCCTTCGCCTCGGGCAGCGTCTCGTCGTGCATGCGGCGGGCGGTCTCCGGATCGAGGGCCAGTCGGAATTGCTCGGGCCAGTCGAACGCGAATCGGGCTCGGCTCATCGCGTCGTCGCGATCACGAGCGCCCACCCGACCGCGTGCCACGTCGGCCGCGTGGGCCGCGATCTTGTACGCGATCACGCCTTGACGAACGTCCTCCAGATTCGGCAACCCCAAGTGTTCCTTGGGCGTCACGTAGCAAAGCATCGCCGCGCCGTGCCAGGCGGCCAGCGACGCCCCGATCGCACTGGTGATGTGGTCGTAGCCCGGCGCGATGTCGGTCACGATCGGACCGAGCACGTAGAACGGCGCCTCGTCGCAAAGCTCCTGTTCGAGCCGCATGTTCCGCTCGATCTGATCCATCGGGACGTGGCCCGGCCCTTCGATCATCACCTGACAGTTGCGTTGCCGGGCGCGACGTCCCAGCTCGCCCATCACTTTCAGCTCGGCGAATTGCGCCGCGTCGCTGGCGTCGGCCAACGAGCCGGGCCGCAATCCGTCGCCGAGGCTCCATGTGACGTCGTGCGCGTACAAAATATCGCACAACGCGTCGAAATGGGTGTAAAACGGATTTTCCTCGTCGTGGGCCAGCATCCACTTGGCCACCAGCGAGCCGCCTCGGCTGACGATGCCGGTCACGCGATGCGACGTCAACGGCAGATGTTCGCGCAGCAGACCGCAGTGGATCGTCATGTAGTCGACGCCCTGCCGAGCCTGACGTTCCACCACGTCGAGAAAATCTTGCGGACGCATGTCGACGATGTCGTCAAGCTGCTGAACGACTTGATAGATCGGCACCGTGCCGACCGGCACCGTGGCGGCTTCGACGATTCGGGCTCGAACCGCGTCGATCTCCGGACCGGTCGACAGATCCATCACCGTGTCGGAACCGTAGCGGACGGCCAACATCAGTTTTTCCAACTCGCACTCCGAGTTGCTCGATACGGCCGACTTGCCGATGTTGGCGTTGATTTTCGTCCGGGCGGCCACGCCGATGCCGATCGGTTGAAGCCCTTTGGCCAGATGGGTTTTGTTGGCCGGAATGACCATCCGCCCACGCGCCACTTCATCGCGGACCAAACTGGGATCAAGCTGTTCGTCGCGGGCGACCGCCTCCATTTCGGGCGTTACGCGGCCGGCTCGGGCGGATTCGATTTGCGTCATAGTTCAAGTAACCGAAGATAATGGTCGGCAAAAAAACGGTGCGGCGAACGGACCATTTTCGCCATGAAACGGAATCAACCTCGTCGCCGTCGACGACGCCATGGACGAGCCCGCCGCCGTTTGCGGATCTGCGAGAGAAACACGGGGCCGGCGGACCGAGATCAATGCCCCTTGCCCTTCTTGGCAAGCTCCTTCGCCTTGCCGGCGACCGCTTTCGCTTTTTCCCGCGACTTGGCGGCCTCGCCGTTGCCTTCCTGGTTCTTTCGGCTGCGCTCGGTCGAAAGCACTTGCCGAAGCAATGCGGAAAGATCATCGTAGGCGCAATCGCATGGCGCGCCCGACGCGTATTGATACACCGCTTGCTGAATCTTCCGAGGCAGCGCCAACAGGGTCGAGGAGACCGTGCCGAACTCTCCGTCGGAAAACACCACGCCGCGGCGTCCGTCGCCGTTGGGTCGTCGCGAAAACACCCGGCTGGCCACCGCCAAAAACGTTACCGCCGAGTCCAACGTGTGCAGCGTCAACATGCGGCGCACAAACTCGTGCCGCTCGTCGCGGATGTCGTCCACGTTGCCGTTGGTGACCACATGCAAGCCGGGCTGCAACTCCACCACCTCGATGCGATCGCCGCCGTGGACCACCGCGGCATAGCGGCCGTCGGCGCAGACGTAATTGGCCCCGGCATACGCGCCCGTGCTCAATTCCTTGGCGGCGTGGGCGGCGGCGTCCTTGGCCGTCCGCAATTCGAGCAATTCACGACACAGCAGCCCCCGGGAACGCGGCTCCAGCGGGATCCCTCGTTTGGGACGGCTGGCCACGGCGCAAAACAACCCATACTGATTCACCCCCAACCACGTCCCGCCCGCTTGCCGATCGATCCCGCACACCACCCGCGGCGTCCCCGATTGAATCTTCGGATACTGCGTCGGCCGATCAAAGCGTTCATCGCGATTGGCTGCCACCAAAATGGGCGTACCACGAGCCACGCGGTACAAAAGCGCCAGCGTGCACATTTTTATTACACCACCAGTCTCAACAAAATCCCAACGAAAAACGGTCCGCCAACCAAACTCTCCCCAAGATACCGGATTTTCTCGACGCCTTGCACCCCCTACATGGGGAGTTTTTGTAAAATTGCTCCAAGCACCCAAACTACGGAGCTTAACCCAACCGCTTGCGATCCCTGGATATTTCTGCAAAATAGCGGGCGATTCCTTGAAATATGGCAGGCCGATTGGACGATCTTTCAGCCACTCTCCCCCCTACTGCCCTTGACCTCTGACCACCAAACTCCTCATGTCCACGATTCCGCCTCGCAGCAAAGTCAAAACGGCCGACACTTGGGACCTTTCGAGCCTTTGGGCCAACAACGACGCCTGGGAGCGGGCCTTCGCCGATTGGGAGAAGCAGATGGCCGGCTACGCCCCATTTCAAAACACGTTGGGCCAGAGCGCCGAACGATTGGCTGAGTGTCTGAAGTTCGACGAGGCGTTCGACCGGCTGGGCGAGCGGCTGGGCGTCTACGCCCATTTGAAGACCACGGAAGACACGACCGCCGACACCTATCAACGGATGTTCGGCCGGTACATGAACGTGGCCGGCCGGGCGTCCGAGGCGGCCAGCTACATCCGTCCCGAAATCCTGGCCATCCCCAGCGTCCGAATGAAACAATTTTTGGCATCGCCGTCGCTGTCGCCCTACCAATTGATGTTGACGCGGCTGCTGCGTTACAAGCCGCATACGCTCGGACGTCGCGAAGAACGACTGCTGGCCATGCAGACCGAGATGGCGCAAGCCGTCGGCCATGCGTTCCATCAACTGAACGACGCCGATCTCAAGTTCGGCGCGATCCGCAACGATCGCGGAGAGCAGATCGAACTGAGCCACGCCACTTTCAGCGCGCTGTTGCACTCGCCGCGTCGGTCCGTGCGCAAAGCGGCGTTCCATCAATACTATCGCCATTACGCGGAACACCGGCACACGTTGGCCGCCACGCTGGCCGGCTCCGTCCAACGCGACGTGTATTACGCTCGGGCGCGCAACTACGCCAGCGCGTTGGAGTCCGCGTTGTTTCCCGATCGCGTGTCGGCGTCCGTTTACGACAATCTGATCGAAACCATCCACCGGCGATTGCCGGCCGTCCATCATTATTATGACGTGCGGCGGCGCAAAATGCGGCTCCGCGACATCCACCATTACGACACCTACGTGCCGATTCTGGCCGAATGTCAAACGCGTCATTCGTGGAATCAGGCGGTCGCGTTGGTGCTCAAGTCGCTGCGTCCGCTGGGCGACGACTATTGCGGCGCGCTCGAGGCCGGGCTGTCGGACCGGTGGTGCGACCGTTACGAGAATCGCGGCAAGCAGAGCGGCGCCTTCTCGGCCGGCTCCTATGACGGCGCCCCCTACATCTTGATGAACTACCAACCCGACGTGCTCGACCACGTGTTCACGCTGGCCCACGAGGCCGGGCACTCGATGCACAGCTACTACTCGGCCAAAAACCAGCCGTATCTCTATTACAACTACACGATCTTCGTGGCCGAGGTGGCCAGCACGTTCAACGAACAACTGCTGGCTCGCCACCTGATGGAAAACGCCCGGGACGATCGCCAGCGAGCCTATCTGATCAATCGCCAGATCGACGCGATGCGCGGCACAATCGTCCGGCAAACCATGTTCGCCGAGTTCGAGAAACAGATCCACGCCTCGGTCGAATCGGGCGAGCCGCTGACGGTCGAGCGACTGACCGAAACCTACCGCGGGCTATTAAAACTGTATTTCGGGCCCGACTTCGCGTTGGACGACGAACTGAATCTCGAATGCCTTCGCATTCCGCATTTTTACCGGGCGTTTTACGTCTACAAGTACGCCACGGGCATGTCGGCGGCCATCGCGTTGGCCGATCGCGTGCTCGGCGGCGGACCTCGGGAACTGCACGACTATCTGCAATTCCTCAGCGCCGGCTGCTCGAAAGATCCGCTCGACCTGTTGCGCGACGCGGGCGTCGACATGGAGCGGCCCGAACCGATCAACGCGGCGATGTCGCAATTTGAAACGCTCGTCGAGCAACTCGACCGGCTGCTGTAACACGCGACTCGGACACCGACGAATCGGAATCCGTGAAGCCGCCTCACGCCATTTTCCACTGCTGCCGCAGAAACGCCATCGACTTCGGAATCTCGACCATGGCGTCGCCCTGCACTCGGCACTCGAAACTGCAATAGTCCCGATAGCCGATCCATTTCAGCCCTCGAAATCCTTCGACGAATTGGCGATCGTCCTGGCCGGGCAACACGCGAGTGCGCGAGGCCAGATGCACGTGGTGCAGTCGCGATCCTCCGGAAATGAACGCGCCCAGATCGCTCGTTTCCTCGATGGCCATGTGGTAAAAGTCGCCCATCACGCCGATGCCGGGGCTCTGGCAATCGCGTGCGATCGCGGCGCCGTCGGCCACTTGGCGTAAGAAAAACGCCTCTTTCCGATTCAAAGGCTCCATCACCAGGTGGGTGCCCGCCTTTTCGGCGCACTGGCCGAGTTCCGGCAGTTTATCGACCAGAATCTTGCGAATTTCACGGTTGTCGAGCGTCGTCTGCGGGTTGAAGGCCGGCACGAAAATGACGGCGACTGCGCCAAACTCGCCGGCAGTGGCCAGCGATCGCTTGATCTTCTCCAGCGCGGACCCACGTCGTTCGACCACCTCGGACACCAACTGACCGTCCGCGCAGCCGGGCGCGCCGCACCACGCGCTGACCTTGAGCTTCGTGTTTTTCAACGCGTCTTGATACTTCTTTTCGTTGCCGAATAAATCGCGCTGCAACTCCACCCCGTCGAATCCCCACTCCTCCATCCGCGCCAGTTTTTCGGACAACTCCTTGCCCGGGATGCGGGCCACTTGGCATGACAGCTTCAAAACGGCGTCCGTGTGGGTCGGACCCTTGAACTCGCCGGCCAGCATGGAACGGCATCCGGCACTTGCGCCGGCGACGACCGCGCCGGACATCAGAAACCCGCGACGTGTGAATCGCATGAAAGATCGCCTTCAAAATGGTTGTGCGCATTGGCGTCGTTGGGCAGATACGACGTCATGGTGGCATTATAACATGACGACAAAACCCGAGCCACAAGCCGCCCCCCCTCCGCGACACAATCGATAGGCCGTTTTAGTGTCACAACGGTTGATTGACGTCAAACCGCGTCGGACCCTGCAAATGTTCAGCTCTCACGGCCAAGCCCCACGTCGGCCAAATTGTCCACAGCCGACTAGCACAGCCAGCAGGGTGGTCATTTTTCGCAACCTATTACTTAGCATTGTGTTACGACTCGATTTGAGAGATTTCGATTCGTCACGATGTCAGAATTCGCTCGGCGCTGAGTAGTATAACAATAGGGGGCCTGGCCTCGGTTCGCCCCCCTCAACAGAGAAGCGGCCAGAAAAGCAAAACCGGACCGAGGTCCGTGGCAGAGCGGTTACAGAACGACGGGGCCGGAAGGAGTCGGCGGGGGGCGTGCCTTTTCTAAGAAAAACAGGGGAATTGCGGACCTGCCGACGTCGCAGTTTTGCTCGAACCGTTTTGTCAACCGTTCGCGTACGAGTCGCCAATGGCGGAATACTCCAAAGAGCGTCACTTCTTTGATGAACGTTTTGTCGCCTGTCAGGACCACCTGTTCGGCTACATCGCTTCGTTGTTGCCTCGGCGGGACGACGTCAACGAGGTCTTTCAAGAGACCAATCTGAAGCTGCTGCAAAACTGGGACAAATACGACCCCAGCCGTCCGTTCCTGCCTTGGGCGTTCACGATCGCTCTGAACGAGGTTCGATCGTTCGTCCGTCGCGGCAATCGCAAGGGCGGCATGCTCAGCGACGAAATGCTCACGGCGGTGTCCGAGGAGCAGTTTCGGTCCGCGCGGCAGATCGACGAAAGTCTCAACCACCTGTCGGAGTGCCTTGGCAAGCTCACCGCGGAAAAACGAGCCTTGCTTCGGGAGTGTTATGCGGGCGATCAGCCGATCCGTGCAATCGCCGCCGGCAAACACATCAGCGCCGACTCGTTGTACAAGCAATTGGAGCGGCTTCGCCGCGCGTTGCTCGAATGCATGACGACCCGTTACATGGATGGACTCGTATCATGAGCGAAATCCCCACCCGCCAACCCGTGTCGCGCGACAACCCCCTGTGGCCGCTGTGTTCGGCCATGTGCGACGGCACGATCACGGAGGAACAGTTGGCTCGGCTCGAGGTCTTGCTGCGAACCAGCGCCACCAACCGCTTGCTCTATGCTTCCTATATGCGGATGAACGGCCAGTTGATGCTGACCTTCATGCAGCGTCGGATCCCCGGCGAAGAATCGGAAGGCGGCGGGCGTCCGACGGACGATCTTGCCCACGATTCCGAGTCGCCACAGCATCTGAATCCAGCCCCCGCGCCGCCGGCGCCCACCACGCCCGAATCGCCGGTCCTCGGTTTCTTGGGCGAGGCCACCCAGTACATGTCCCAATTCGGACCGTTCTCCAACTGGCTCCTGGCGCTGATCATCTGCTGCGGCGCCGTCGTGGCCTGGCATGTCGCCAACCAGAAGCCCCGGGACCATCAATCCACGTTCGTCGCGCGGGTCGCCGGCGTGGTCAACGGTCAGTGGAAAGACCCCAGCCAAGCCGTCTCCACGGGTACCCGAGTCGCCTTGGGTTCTCAATTCGCCCTAGCCTCCGGGCTGGTCGAAATCGCCTACGACTCGGGGGCCAAGGTGGTCTTGCAGGGTCCGGCAATGTTTACAATCGAATCCGAAAACGGCGGTTTTCTGTCTACCGGAAAGCTGACCGGCAAGATCGTCAGCGAGACCGCGCGCGGCTTGGCCATCCGCACTCCCACGGCCACCGTGGTTGATCTCGGCACGGAGTTCGGCGTAGCCGTCCAACCTTCCGGCGTCACTTCGACGCATGTGTTTCGCGGCGTCGTCGAGGTGCGTCATGCGGCTGCGGACAGTTCGCAATCCCGATCCTTCCGACTGGCCAAGAACGAATCGATGTCGTTGGAGGACCGTGTCGCCTCGGACGGTCGGCGGCGGCTCGCCGTCAGTTGGGATACGGCCGATCCGACGGCGTTCGTCTCGTTCAGGCAATTTGAAGAGAAACTCGTGCTCCAACGATCCCGCGTGGCGCGATGGCAAGCCCACAGCCGACGGTTGCGGAACGATCCCGATTTGGTGGCTTATTACACCTTCGAACCTCGCCCCGACAACAGCAACGTGTTGCCCAACCTGTCGTCCGTCGGCAGTCGGTTGGACGCCGAAATTAAAGGCGCCCAATGGGTCGACGGCCGGCTGCCCGGCAAACACGCCCTGCGTTTCCACGGCGTCGATGTGAACGATCGCGTCATCCTGCCCGAGCCGGATCGGTTCAATTTTCCGGGCGCCTTCACGGTCGCCATTTGGTTCCGGGTCGAACGATTCACGGAGCCTTGGCAAACGCTGATCAGCAAGGGTGGGTTCGAGTCGTGGCGACTTCACCGCCACCGGAACACTGGTGGTTTGGACTTCAGCACCACCGACGGCGTTCGAGCGATCGGGCAAGAGGCCAACGTCGCCGACGGCCGTTGGCATTTGGCGGTGGCCGTTTACGAGCCGGTCGAGGACGGCGCCGTCAAGTCGCTTTACATCGACGGCCGCCTCGAAGCCGCAAAACCCTTGTCGAGCATTCGAAAAAGTGACAAAGCCGTCCAGTTGGGCGGCAATGACTCGGCGGGAGCCAGCCGTAATTTGCGCAACTTCGAAGGCGAAATCGACGAAGTGGCGTTTTTTTCGAGGGCCTTGTCGGCCGAGGAAGTCGCCGCCATGGCGGCAGCCGGCGATCCGTCCGGCGACATGGTTGTCCAAAGATCAACCGAAAACCATTAATCAAAGAAAGGAGACGGTAAGAGGCTCTCGTTGCGGAGTTTTCCGCGTAGATGTTTTTTTAGCAGTTTTTGGAGGGTTACACAATGAAATTGAGTTTTCGCAAGTTTAGCCTAGCGCT
>JBDKTJ010000141.1:0-12546 GCA_039698075.1 Thermoguttaceae bacterium
CGGCCGTCAAAAATCGTCCAGGGCCGAAAGAGTTCCATGTCCAATCCCGTCTTCTTGCTTTCCATTCCCGGCCTGCGCGAAATCGACGTGGCCGCAATGCCGCGTCTCCAATCCATGACGGCCGGCGGCGAAATCGTCGAACTTACGCCGAGCTTTCCCTGCGTCACCTGCCCGGTGCAGGCCGCGATGACCACCGGCTGCGGACCGTCGGAGCACGGCGTGGTGGGCAACGGTTTTTTCGATCGGACGCATCGCCGCGTGTTGATGTGGACCGCGCCGAACGAATGCGTCGATCGGCCGCAGATTTGGGATTTTCTTTCACACCAGCAGGGCGGATACAGCTCCGCCGTGTGGTTTCCGTTGCACAGCAAGGGCTGCGAAGCCGATTTCGTCTGCACGCCCGCCCCGATCCACAATCCCGACGGGTCGGAGTCGCTGTGGTGTTACACCCGGCCGATGGAATTGTACGGCGAGCTCCGCGACCGCTTGGGCCATTTTCCATTGATGCACTATTGGGGTCCGATGGCCGGCGTGCAGGCGAGCCGTTGGATCGCGGAATCGGCGGCGCTGGCCGCACAGCGTTGGCAGCCGGACTTCTTTTACATTTACTTTCCGCATCTCGATTACGCCGCGCAACGCGCCGGGCCCGACAGTCCCGAGGCCGCTGCGGCCGTGGCCGAGTTGGACGACGTGCTCGGGCGGTTGTCCGAAGCCGTGGCCGAGGCGTATGACGAGACGCCGCTGTGGCTCGTGGCCGGCGAATACGCCATCACGCCGGTTCGCCATGTGTGCTATCCGAACCGCACGCTTCGTGAGGCCGGGCTGCTGGCGGTCCGTGAGACCGACGACGGCGAGCAGATCGATTTCGACCGCAGTCAGGCGTTTGCGATGGTCGACCACCAGTTTTCGCACGTGTTTTTGGCCGACGACGATCCGCAACTGGTTCGCCGCGTGGTCGATCTGTTCCGTTCGTGCGAGGGCATCGCCGAAGTGCTGGCCGGCGCTCAGCGGGCGCGCTACGCAATGGAGCATCCCCGCAGCGGCGAGGTGATTTTAATCTCCACGCCATACAGTTGGCAGGCCTATTATTGGTGGCTGTCGGACGATCGGGCGCCGCAGTTCGCGCGGACCGTGGACATCCATCGCAAGCCGGGCTACGATCCGGTCGAGTTGTTTCTCGATCCGGCGACGCGAAGCATCCCGCTCGACGCCGCGTTGGTTCGGGGCTCACACGGCGCGCCGGCCGTCGATCCCTCGCAAAAGACCGTGCTGATCGCGTCGGAGCCGCTGAGGTTTTCCGGCCCGACCGTCAAAGACACCGATGTGTTCGGCGTCGTGATGAACCATTTCGGCTTTCGATGAACGCCTCGTGGATCACTTGGCCGGGGCCATTTCCTTGATCCGCTGTTCAGCCTCGGTGGACAACTGATCGAGAAACTTCTCGGTGTCCAGATATTCGCGGGCCGAAATCTCGTTGGTCATGTGGCCGAGCGTGGCCTTCATGTCGGTCGCCGTGTCGATCATCGTCTGATATTGGGCCTTGGTCGGACTGGCCGACAGACCGGACTTGCCGCGATAGGGCGCCTCGATGGCGGCTCGCTGTTGGGCGAATCGCGGGTCGCACAGCACGGCAGGCCAAGCGATAATGTCCGTGGCAACTTGCGGCGCCGGGGTCGTTGGAACCGATTCGAGTCCGACGGGAATGGATGGCGACGCGTAGGCCGTCGGTCCCATCGAGCGACGTTGGGCCACTTGCTGCTGCTGAACCTGGAACCACATATCGCGGTTGTTTTGCTGTTGGCTCAGGGCGTTCTGCGTGCGCATGGTCGCCTGCGAGCTCAACGTGTTTTGAATGCCTCGTTGCATGGCGAGCATCTGCTGATTGGCGGCCCGCTCGCCCGCCAGACGATCGGACTGAGCCACATAGCGGCTCGTGGCGTTGTTGATCGCCGAGGTGTACGCGCCCCAGATGCCGGCGTCGTCGTAGTAGCCGCGACCGGGCCAGAACTGGGCCATGGCCGTGCTGGAAACGCTCAGCAATCCCGCCAACGTGATGATCCAAGCCGCGTGCGGCGTTCGCATGGGAAAAAACTCCTTGAAAACCCGAAGGACGTACACGGAAGTCTACGCCGCGCCGGAGACCGAGGCAAGAAAATCCGACAATTGGTCGAAAAACGCGAGCAAGACCATCCGTCAGAGGGGGTTGCCTGCTGTCATTGTAAGCTATGATTGAGCATGGAACGGCCTGCTTGAAGCCGTTTTTGCGGCGAGTTTCCCCCTGTTGGAGATTGACCCATGCCACGGTGCCTTGTTGGTTGGACGGTTGTTGTTTTTGGCGTCGCGTTGTCGTTGACGCAGGCTTCGGCGGCGGACACCAAGGCCGAGGGCGAGATTCGTCAAACGATCGCCAGTTTGGCCGAGACGTTCAATCGCGGCGACGCCAAGGCGTTGGCAAGCAACTGGGCCGCGGACGGCGAGTTCATCAGTCCGCACGGCGAGTGTCTCGTGGGACGCGACAATATCGAGGCCGCGTTCCGGGAGTATCTGGCCGATCATTCGAAATCCAAATTGCAGTTGAACGTCGCGGCGGTGCGCATGCTGAGCGACGGCGTCGCGCTGGTCGATCTGGTCGGTCAGATGACGCCCGATCGACGAGGCGCCGAATCGATGCCGTTCTCCAGCGTTGTGATGGTCCGCCACGACGGCCGTTGGCTGATCGGTCGGATCCACGAAGCGGCCGATCATCGAAACGCGCACCACGACCATTTGAAGGACTTAAGCTGGTTGGTGGGCGTTTGGGGCGAGGACATCAAACAGGGCGACACGGTCGTTTCCATCCAGACCGATTGCCAATGGATCGCCAACGGTAAATATCTGATTCGCAAATTCGCCGTCGAAGGCAAACGCGGCGTGGTCGTCGGCGGCACCGAAGTGATCGGTTGGGATCCGCGCACCCACCGCGTGCGTTCGTGGACTTTCAACAGCGACGGCGGTTTTGGCGAGAGCGTCTGGACGCCGGCGGACGACAACCAATGGACCGTTCGCTACACGGCCACCACCGACGACGGCGGCGACGTGTCGGCCACGCACGTCATGACCGTGGTCGATGCGAACACGATCGAGTTCCAGTCGAAGGACCGGCTTGTCAACGGCGTCCGGCAGCCCGACATGCCCCAGGTGACCTTGAAGCGTCGTACGGTCGACAAATCGGCGTCCCCTGCGAAGTCGAACAAGTCCGCGCCGCCACAGCGCGTGTTGCCGAAATAGCGGAACGGCGTCTGCGCATCCGCCCCGTGGCTGTCGTATTTGACGGCATATCTTCGTTTAGTCACGGGCAAGGCCAGCACATTTGATTGAGCCGCCCGCGAATCCGCACGAATCCGCGGAGATCGCCCCTCCTTCCTTTGCGGCATACCGATTGCTGGAGAGATGTGTTTCGAGCCAGCCTCGGTCGGTGCAGAAAGAAACGAGGAGCAAAACAGTGGCGTCAAATCGCATCTATTTTGACAACGCCGCCACCACCGCGCCCGATCCACGCGTGTTGGAGGCCATGCAGCCGTACATGGATCAATTCTGGGGCAATCCGTCGAGCCTCTATTGGGAGGGACGCCGGGCCCGCGAGGCGGTCGATCATGCAAGGGGACAGATCGCCGAACTGCTCGGCGCTGAACCTGGTGAAATCGTCTTCACCGGCGGCGGCACCGAGGCGGACAACCTGGCGTTGCAAGGCGTGTTGCTGGCGGCCGGTCTCTCCCACAGCCATATCGTCACGAGCGCCGTCGAGCATCCGGCCGTCTTGGCTTGTTGTCGGCAGTTGGAAAAATTAGGCGCAACCGTGACGGAACTTCCGGTCCGCCGCGACGGGTTGGTCGATCCCGCCGATCTGGAGGCGGCCTTTCGGCCCGAGACGCGATTGGTTTCGGTCATGGCGGCCAACAACGTCATCGGCACGATCCAACCGATTGCCGAGTTGGCGGACATTGCCCATCGTCGCGGGGCGCTCTTTCACACCGACGCGGTCCAGGCCGTCGGCAAGATGCCGTTCGACATGCGCGCCCAGTCCATCGACCTGCTATCGCTTTCGGGCCACAAGTTGCACGGGCCGAAGGGCATCGGGGCGCTTTTCGTCCGCAACGGAATCAAGCTGTGGCCGATTCTGCCCGGCGGGGGACAGGAGGAAGGACGACGCTCCGGGACGGAGAATGTTGCAGCCATCGTAGGACTGGGCGAAGCCGCGGAAATCGCCGCCGCCGAGCGAACCGACGAGGCCGCCCGACTGGTCGGCATCCGGGAGTATCTGATCGAAGGCATTTGTTCCAAGATCGACAACGCTTACCTGATCGGCGATCGCTGGCGTCGTTTGCCGGGGCACATCTGCCTTGGATTCAACGGCCAGGAGGGCGAGGCGATCAAATTGCTGCTGGAGTTGGACAACCAAGGCATCGCCATTTCCTCGGGCAGCGCCTGCAGCGCGATCCACGCCGGTCAGCCTTCACATGTCCTGACGGCTCTCGGATTCGATCCGATCAAGGCGCGCGGCTCGCTGCGGATCTCGCTGGGACGGTTCAACACGATGGACGAGGCAACGCATTTCTGCGATGTATTGCCCAAGGCCGTCCATTCGCTAAGATCGATGGGCGGCCGGTGAGCCTGAAAACGAACAGGGCCGCCCCATCGGCAAAGATGGCTCGGCCCTGACTCGCGAAGCCCGTTTTCATGCTCACGTTGCATGCGGCTGCGGGGCCGGCGACGGCGTTGCGGACGGCGTCGGTTGCGGAACGTCCCGTTCGACCGTCGCACGGGTCGAGTGCAGCCTAAGATGGCTCACCAACCGGGCGAGACGGTCGTGCGTCGCCGCATGCTTGCCCTGGCCGTCGACGCGTTCGCACGTCTTGACCGGCTTGCAGGCCTCCGGAGGCGGCAACTGTTTCACCGGCTTGCAAGCAGGCACGGGCGTCGCCTTGACCGGCGCGCATACCTTGACGGTCCTCACCGGCTTGCATGCGTCGGAGGCAACCGCCAAGCCGCCAATCATGTTGCCCAGCACGGCAACGACAACAACCATTCCAAGAACACTGCTTCTCTGCTTCATGGTACTTGCTCCTAAAAAAACGCTTTCACACAGGCGATCATTTTCGATGATCGTGTCTTCCACATCAACAACGCTCCATTGCAACACGTGTGCCAAAGAACGCGACGTCTTCAAAAGACGACGCAATGTGCCGATTCTTCCGACAGTGCGGCCCAACGCTTAAACCAAGCGTCGGCGCTATGGCAAAGGGATGACGGACCGGGGACGCCATTTGCTGAGAAGCCGTTACGGGACACGGCAATCATCACGGCACGTGGAAGAATCCGGCGGTCCGGCCAGTGACGCAAAGGCTCTGCCTGACACGTCTGCCGCGCGTTGGCGGAACAGCGTGGAGATCGCATCGATCATGTCGGCCGTCTGGGCCCGCGCGCGTCGAAACGGCGCTAAGCGTTCCGACTCCGTCCGAAAAGGTTTCGGCGACCGCAGCGGAGATTCAAGGCGATAGTGCACGTGCCGGGCGGCGTTCAGAAACGCAGGGCACTCCGCTTTTGCACGCTCGGAAAGCGTCACTACGATGTCGAACGGCATGTCGCGGTATTCTTCCACGCATTTCGAGCGCTGGCCGGAAATATCGATGCCCACCTCGGCCATGACGCGCACGGCGTCCGGATCGAGACCGTGCGCCGCAATGCCGGCCGAGTACGCCGCGATCCGACGCGAATAAGCTTTGCGAGCCAACGCCTCGGCCATTTGGCTGCGACAAGAATTGCCGGAACAAATAAACAAAACCTTCAGCATCTCGCTCTCCTGCGTGAATCGCCTGAAACGTCGCGTCCGCATTCGATTGGTATGCAATTTGCATTCCATAGGGATTGAATCTCTCGGTCAGTCCGGCCACAACCACGCCGCGGCAAGCGTTTGTGAAAAATCGGCGCGACTAGGCATGGGATTCAGCACCGCGCCGCTTGTGTTTCCGCCCATGGTTCAAGGCACGCCGTGAAATGTGCGGGCGGGGACATCGGCCATGATGGATTCAACAACGAATGCCACGGAGCGTCGTTCCGCCATGACTAACCATGAAGACTCGCCGATCCCTCGCCGATGGACCTTCGATTTGACGACCGCCGAGGCGTTGGTCGACGGACGGCCGCTCCACCTGACAAAACGTCAGTTCCAACTGCTTCATTTCTTGGCCAGTCATCCGGGCGAGGTCTTTTCGCGGAAACAATTGATCGAAGCGGTTCAAGGGCCCGACTATCCGGCAACCGATCGTTCGATTGACAGCCAATTGGTCGGCCTTCGCCGAAAGCTGGGAAGTCTCGCCGGATCGATCGAGGCGGTTCGCGGCGTCGGCTACCGATTCGCATTGCGCGGCGATGAATGCCGAAACGGCACGCCGATTGCACAAGATCATGATCATTCGCAGTGACCCCAAGACGCAGAGCAGACCCATGCAAGCCCGAGAACCGCTTGACACAACCATCCGTCGTGGCGAAGGCGGTCCTTTGGGTCATGGCCCGACGCGAAAGATGCAAGACGCACGAAGGATGTCCGCCCGTTGTTGTACGACGATGTCGAAGCAGTTCGTCGTCGAAGTTCACGATGGTGCGGAACGATCCAGCGGGGCTATGATCCATGATCACTCAACACGAAATAAGTCCGAACTCTTTTGGCGCCATCCCCAATTCCTTGGATGCCGACCATCAGGAAGAACGAATTCGGGCGGCTCTTGGAATCGCCTGGGGACCGCTGCCGGACGTTCAAACCAAGTGGCTGTATCGCTACTACCGCTTTCTGGCCGAACACCTGACGTTGCCGTTTCGCGCGGAATACGCCGAGGACATCGCCGGTTATCGTCAAGCGGTGTCGCCGGTCACGGTCGTTGACCTCATCGACCCCGGCGATCATGGTCGGCACGAAGACGTCGGACTGTTGTGCCGCGCCCAACGTGGGCCGCAAACGCTCGAAGTGCCGTTGGCCGACGTCGAGATTGTCGAGCATTCCCAGAACAGCCGGCTGCTGGACGACTACTGGTATTGGTTTTGGAATTGGCGGTTCGATCCGAAGATCTGATTTCACGCCGATCTTCCAAGGGCGTCGTTCAGATCGCCGATCAAGTCGTCCACGTGTTCAATGCCGACCGACAAGCGGACCAGGCCGTCGTCGATGCCGAGGGCGGCGCGCTGCTCGGCTGGAATGGATGCGTGCGTCATCAACGCCGGGTGTTCGATCAGACTCTCGACGCCGCCGAGGCTCTCGGCCAACGTGAACACGCGGCACGATTCAAGAAAACGGCGAGAACGCTCCAGGCCGCCGGCCAGCACGGCCGTCACCATGCCGCCGAACGCGGTCATCTGCCGCCGCGCCAATGCCTGTTGCGGATGGCTTTTTAGGCCGGGATAAATGACGCGAACCACATCCGACCGGCGTTCGAGCCACTCGGCGATTCGCAGGGCGTTGTGGCAATGTCGTTCCATGCGGACGGCCAGCGTTTTCAGGCCACGCAGGGCAAGAAAACTGTCGAACGCGCCGCTGACGCCGCCCACGGCATTTTGCAGAAATCGCAGTTGTTCTTCAAGTTCGCGATTTTCGCCGACCACTATGGCGCCGCCGATCATGTCGCTGTGGCCGTTCAAGTATTTTGTCACCGAGTGGACGACCAAATCAAAACCAAACGTCAGCGGACGTTGACAATAGGGCGAGGCAAACGTGTTGTCGATGACCGACAAAATGCCCCGGCGACGGGCCAATGCCGCGATCGCTTCGAGATCGGCCAGCTTGAGCAATGGATTCGAGGGGCTTTCGATCCAAATCATACGCGTGTTCGGTCGAATGGCCGACTCCATCGCCGCCAAATCGGTCGGGTCGATGTAGGTGAAGTCCAGATCCGCGCTGCGGCGACGGACGCGCTCGAACAAGCGGAACGTGCCGCCGTAAAGATCGTCGCACACGAGGACGTGCGAGCCGTGCTCCAACGAATCCAGCACCGTCGCGGTGGCCGCCAGCCCCGAGGCGAACGCGAAGCCCGACCTGCCTTCTTCCAAGTCCGCCACGCACCGCTCGAACGCGAATCGCGTCGGGTTTTGCGTCCGACTGTACTCAAAGCCCTTATGAACGCCGGGCGACTGCTGGGCATAGGTGCTTGTGGCGTAGATCGGCGTCATTACCGCGCCGGTCGCCGGATCGGGCGTCTGTCCGGCGTGGATGACGCGAGTTTCGAAGGCCGTCTTGCTAGTCCTGGAAGGCGTTTCACGCGTGTCCATCTTTCACGCAGCCTGATGCTGCCTCCGTAGATGGCTGAGGACGTCGACGCGAGTAATCAGGCCGAAGAAATTGTCCTCGTCAGCCACCAGGACGACGCGCCCGGCGTCGAAAATCGGAATAAGCTCCTCGATGGTCGCCGTCGGACGCACCGTTTGCAGCCGGCGCGTCATGAATCGGTGGACGGGACTGCGAAACGCCTCCGCGTCGGTCGTGACTGCCAGCAGCAAGTCGGACTCATCGAGAATGCCGACGACCTTCGAGCCATCCAGAACCGGAAGCTGCGACACGTCGTACATCCGCATTCGCGCATAGGCGATGCTCAACGGCTCGTCCGGCCCCACGCTGATCACCGCCCCCTCGGCGAAACGATGGCTGATCACATCGCGCAGATCGCCGAAACTGGCGACGGTCAGAAAACCGCGGTCGGCCATCCAAAAGTCATTGAACATCTTCGAGAGATACTTGTTGCCGGAATCGCAAACGAGCGTGACGACTCTTTTCGGCGTGGTTTGTTCGCGGCAATACTTCAACGCCCCGGCGACCAGCGTGCCGGACGACGAGCCGGCCAAAATGCCTTCCTGTCTCAACAAAGCCCTGGCCGTCGCAAGACTTTCGGCGTCGGTCACGGTGTAGGCGCGCCGCACGCGGTCCAACTCCGCGATCGGCGGCACGAAATCCTCGCCGATCCCCTCGACCACCCAAGAGCCCGCCTCGCCAATGCGGCCCGACTTGATGTGATCGGCCAACACCGAGCCCGCCGGATCCGCCAGAACCATTTCCACCTGCGGCGCGACGCGGGCAAAAAAACGTCCCAGGCCCGTGATCGTGCCGCCGGAGCCCACGCCGCACACCACGGCGTCCACGTTGTGGCCGGTTTGGTCCCAAATCTCAGGGCCTGTGGTCGTTTCGTGGGCCAGCGGGTTCGCGGGGTTGTTGAACTGATTCACGTAGAACGATTTTGGCGTTTTCTTCGCGATGCTTTCGGCCAAGTCCTGATAATACTGCGGGTGTCCTTTGCCGACGTCGCTGCGGGTCATCACGACTTCCGCGCCGAGCGCCTTCAAGTGCAACACCTTTTCCTGGCTCATTTTGTCGGGAATGACCAAAATCAGCCGGTAGCCTTTCTGCGCGGCCACGAGCGCAAGACCCAAGCCCGTGTTTCCGGCCGTGGCCTCGATCAACACCGAGCCGGGCCCGATGTTGCCGTCGCGTTCGGCCGCTTCAATCATCGAGCGGCCAATCCGGTCCTTGATCGACCCGCCGGGGTTTTGACTCTCCAACTTAACGAACAGTTTGCAAGGGCCGGTGTCGAACGTTCGCAGTTCGACCAAGGGCGTGTTGCCGATGAGTTGCAGAATGTTGGGATAGGGAACCATACTTAGGGGCGAGGGATTAGGGGCTAGGGATTAGGGGCTAGGGATTAGGGGCTAGGGATTAGGGGCTAGGGGCTAGTGCGGTTTCACTCTCGCTGTAGCGTGTTGGGTGCCATGTCCACGCTTGTCATGGGCATGTTTTCCCGAGAAAACCGCACCATGCACCCGCTTTGTAAATCGGCTCTAGAGGTTCGCAACGTTTCCATGGTTGATGGGTTCCGGCCGCTGGCCACTGGCCACCGACCACTGGCCACTATTCTCAGATATTCCAACTGCTCCATTGGAGTTCGCCGCACGGTTCTTCTTCGATTTCTTCGATGGGCCACCGTGAGGCCGGCAATTCCACGTCGTCGCAAAACACGTCCTGCCCGCCGTCGTAGTCCGCCGCCATGGCCCGATAGGTTTGTTCGACCTTTTGCCGGGCGTCTTCCGCATTGTCGGCCTCCACGAGGATCGGCAAACGATAGACTCGCAACACGCTTCCTTCAAAGGTTGGCATGACCGTCTCTCCGCCAAAACCATGAATGACGCTTGGGGGAATGAAAAAAATCGCCCGTGCCGCCACAACCTTTCAAAGGCCGTGACGGCACGGCGTCGATGTTGCGCACGCTTGAAGATGGTCTTCAAGCGGTCGATCGAAGCGACTTACACAGGGACTGCAATCGCGGAGACTGGAGAAATCCGCCGACACCCTGCAGGAGTCGGCTCCACGGTTGTGGAAGCATCTCCGCATCATGCGAGTTCCTTAACAGCAACCGCAGCACACGGGCATGCCGCCGATCATCATGCAGCACATGCAGCCGGCCTTGATGCACATGCACATGCAATCGCAACAGGCTTGGAGCATTTCGCACATCGCCTTGTCGCCGCACGTACAAGTCATCGAGACGCCGTCCTTGGTCATGGCGCACTGGCATTTGCACATCGCCATGTTGCACTGGCACATCATCATGCCGTTCATCATGCAGCACATGCTCATCATGCCGCCGGCCATCATCTTGCACATGTTCTGAAGAGTGGCCGCAGCCATCTCGTCCTCGCACATGCAATGGATCTTCATGCCGCCGTCACATTTTTCCATTTTCATGGTGCAACGGGGCATCATGGCCATGCCCATTCCCATGGGCATCATGCTGGGCATGCCGGACGTCGGTCCCATCATCGGGGACATTCCGCTCGACATTCCCATGCCCATGGCGCCCATCATCGTGCCACGGTCCATCATCATCGCGCTCGACATAGAAACTCACACCTTCCTGTCCAGGGCGACGAACGAGCCGGCGACGGCGGCAAGCCGCTTTGATTGGCCGACCCAAACGACGGACCACTGGACTTGTGTGCGTCCCTCTGGTTGGTCCAGTCAGCACGCCGATCAAAAAAGAAGAATGTCTCCCGCGATTCGGGTCGACCCATGCACAACACGCTCCCTCAGTGTCTCCAAAGAATGCTCGACGGCCCGCCCCCCATTTCCGCCACGCCTCGCTCCACGAAATGGAGAGAGGCTCATGAACACCGCACAGGACTGGATTCGATCAAGCGGCGGCCGGAACCGGCTCATTGCCGAGTCCCTGGAACAGCGGCGTCGACAGATAACGCTCGCCGAAGCTGGCGGCCACCGTGACGATTACTTTGCCGCGATTTTCCGGCTTCGCGGCCAATCGGGCGGCGGCGGCGATGTTCGCCCCGGTGCTGATTCCGCCCAAAATGCCTTCGGCGCTGGCCAGGCGTCGCGCCCATGTGAACGCCTCATCGTTGGTGACGGTTTCCACGCCGCTCAACAAGCTGGTGTCGAGGTTCTTGGGAACGAAGCCCGGCCCGATGCCTTGAATCTTGTGGGGGCCCGGTCGGCCGCCGGAAATCACGGGCGAATCGGCCGGCTCGACGGCGTAGGCCCGAAAATCCTTGTTCTTCGACTTGATGTACCGCGTGATGCCGGTGATCGTGCCGCCGGTGCCGACGCCGGCCACGACGACGTCGACTCGGCCTCCCGTGTCCTCCCAAATCTCTCGGCCGGTGGTTCGCTCGTGCACGGCCGGATTCGCCGGATTCTCAAACTGCTGCGGAACCCAACTGTTCGGCGTCGCCGCGGCCAACTCCTGCGCCTTGGCGATGGCTCCTTTCATGCCGTCCTTGGCCGGCGTAAGCACCAGATTGGCCCCCAACGCCCGAAGCAACGCGCGGCGTTCGAGGCTCATCGACTCGGGCATCGTCAACGTCAGCTTGTAATGCTTGGCGGCGGCGACGAACGCCAAGGCAATGCCGGTGTTGCCGCTCGTGGGCTCGATGATTTGGGTCTCCCGCGTGACGATGCCGGCTTTTTCGGCCGCTTCGATCATCGCCCGACCGATGCGATCCTTCACGCTCGAAAACGGATTGAAAAACTCCAGCTTCAGCAACACCGTGGCCTGGCCGGCCGGTATCAAGTGGCCGAGCTTCACCAACGGCGTGTCGAAAGTGGTCTGAACGATATCGGAATACGTTTGCTGACGTGGCATGATGATCCTTTCCGTAGGTTATCTGATGGATTCTTGAGCGAGTTCGAGTTGGGACGTATGTTGGCCGGGCGACCTGACGGTCGGCTCAATGCCGGTGATTTCCACGCGGTTGTGGTTCGCGGTTCTCCGCACGTTGGGCTGGATCCGACGTTTTTCCGTTCGGTCGATTTGCACCACCACGCCATCTTGAACGATGATCGTGACGGAACCGAACCGAAGATTCTGCAAAACGCCGCGAATCTGCGGCAACACGGCATCGATCGCCGCCTCGCTGTTGCGATTCGACCCATTGCCATGGTCTGAACGGATGTCGGACATTTGCGTCTTCTCCAAGGACAAACGGCCTCAATAGATCCACACAAGAGCGAAAGGCGCATCGGAA
>JBDKTJ010000142.1:0-20940 GCA_039698075.1 Thermoguttaceae bacterium
TGTGGCGATACTCGTGGCGACGTTTCCATTTCGTGTTCCTTGCGTGTGTGAAGGCGACTGTGACCACATACGCAAGCAGTTTACCCAAACCCCGCAGATCGCGCCAGTCGAAATTGTCACGCACCCGCCGGCCATGTTGGGCTCGAAGCCGACGGCGACCGGCTCAGCGGTCGCGGCGCACGAGGCACGCCCCGTAAAAAATGAACAAATAGCCGAACAATTCGAGTCCCTCCTGGATGATCGACTTGTACTGGCTTTTGTAGGCCTCGCCCAACAGATGGTTCCAAAGCAGATGGCCGCTTCCGAAAATCCGACTGAAGACGATCGCGATCAGCAGGCCGACCGAAATGTAAATGCAGGATCGCTGGTTCATGAAGTTGGCCGCCGACTGCAACGCCGCCTGGCGATGCGTCAACGCCGGGGCGGCGCAGACGACTGCCGTGATCGCAACCGGAAGGATCCAAAACGCATGATGGATCGGATCGAACAGGAAGTCCACCTCACGGAGGAACATGCACGCAAGAAAACCGCCGACCAGAATGAAGAACGCCCGATCCTGCGGACGCCGCCGGGCCTCGATCCAAAACAACAGCGCCGACAGCAACAGCAGCGTCTCCTGGGTGATCTCCGTCGCCGAACATTCCGGCACGCCATGCCCGATCCACACGGCGTCGACGTAAACGATCAACGGGGCCGCGACGGTCAACACGGCCAGAAACAGGAAATCCGCGATCGCGACCAACAGTTTTTTGGAGTTGTCGTCCATGATCTCGCCATGCCGGTCATCGCCGGCCTCCTTGGATCTCGCGCGTCGAAAGTCGCCGCGTCACGCCTCGTTCATCCTTTCTTGGCGCGTAGGGAAAATCCGTTGACAGTCGCATCGATCAGCGTCTCGCCGAAACGCCGCACCTCGTCGTCCGCGGCGCCCTCGACCAACAATTCGAACATTTCGGACAGACCGCCGAGATACATTCGGGCCGAATGCGCGACGTCATGCGGGCGAAAGTCGCCCTCTTGCATTCCCTGCTCGAAAATCGCAGTGATGATCCGCAGCAACCGCGGCCGGGTGTTTTTGCGAAGCTCATCGCCGCACTCCGCGTCGACCAAAAGCCGAATGATCGCCCGCTGCCGAACGGCCCGCTCCAACGAGGTCCGAAAGATCGATTCCAGCTTCGGCAAGGCGGTTGCCCGATCCCCGGCGATCTCCTCGATCGCGTCCAGAAACGGCTCGACCAACCGATCGTGCAGAAACCGCAACAGCTCGCTCTTGCTGTCGAAATAGGTGTAAAGGCTTCCGGCCGTCAACCCCAGCCCGGTCGCCACGCGATCCATCGTCAGTCCCCGCGTCCCGTGACGCTCCAAGACGGATCCGGCCGCCTCGAAAATCGCGTCCCGCATCATGGCCGTCACGCACGCTTTTCGCGCTTCACTCAACCGCATCCCAAAAACCTCCTCGCATTCCAAGTGCGTGGAAGAATATCAAATGGCCGTTTAGAATACAAGAGCGATTTTTCAGTATCGCAAAATGTCCCCAATCGGCTTTCAACCACCGGTTTGCCAAACACCACCCGAGGCGGTATAGTGATGGCTGAACGATCGAGGGTCGTGTGCCCCCCGACGTGGGAATGCCGTTGACGATCTCATGACCAACGCAACGACCGACAACGACCCGTTGCAGTTCGTCTGCCCACGGTGCCAGACCTGGCTGAAGGTGTCGCGCAACGCGGCGGGCTCGCGCCAGCATTGTCCCCGATGCCACCTGGCCCTCGAGGTGCCGCACGAGTCGCAAACGCCGGTCCAACGCGGCGAATACCTCTTGCATCCGGAAGGGATCGGTCCGTCGGCCGTTCAACAAACCGCGTACATTCCGGTGGTCTGCCATCTGTGCCATACGCGGATGTACGCCACGGCGGATCAGGTCGGGCAACCGATGGCCTGTCCCGACTGCGGCACGACGACCCTCGTTCCGCCGGCGCCGCCGCTGCCGCCCAAGATCGACGTGATGGCCGGCGCGGAAGACGGCGGCTACCAACTTCGCGATGGGGGACCGCCGCCACCACCGCCGCCCATCGAACGCGCCCCGGAGTCTCGCAAAAAGAAAAAGAAGATCTCGCACCGCAGGCCGCTGCCGGCCCATCCGTTTCTGACCGGGACGTTTTCCTTCCCGTTCTCCTCGGGCACATTGGGCGTCATGGTCGTCTTTGCCGGCTGGGAGGCGGTCGTCCAATGGCTGGTGACGCTGAGCATTCAATTTCGCCAAAGCATGGATCCTCGCGCCTTGTATGCCACCGCGATATTCGGCGCCATCGCCGGAATCCTGAGCGTGGGCTTGCTGACGTTCGCCTCGGCCTGTGCGCTAGCCATCGTGCGCGACACGGCGAACAGCGCCGATCAGGTCCAGGAGTGGCCCGGCCTTTCGTTCCTCGAGTGGATGTTCGCCGGGCTGTACTTGGCGAGCAGTTTGGTGATGAGTCTTCTGCCGGGCAGCGCCATCGTGTGGCTGTTGGCCGATGTGAGCCCCTATGCAGCGATCGCCGTGCCCATCGGCGCGTTTTTGACGTTCCCCGTGTTGCTGATGTCGACGCTGGAAAACGGCACGCCGTTTGGGCTGATCTCGCTGCCGATCTATCGAACGTTGTGGACGTCGCTGAAGGGTTGGATGGCGTTTTATGGGCTGACCGCCGTGCTGGGCGTCGCCGCCATCGGTCTGACGGCCTTTGCCTATTGGATCGATCCGCGTGCAGGCATGGTCGCCGTCACGATCGTGCAGGTGCTCGGTTGGTTCATCTACTTCCGACTGCTCGGCCGGCTCGGCTGGTACTGCGCCGACCGCGCCTTCCGCATTGCCGAGGCCGAGGAAAACGCGGAAGACGAGGACGACGAAGACGACGTCTGACGCCGCACGTCTCAGTGCGCCGCCTTGGTCCGCTGCATCAACTCGAACTGTCGAAACTTGGCGTCGTTGGGCCGCGCGGGCATGGCCGTCGAGGCCGGGGACTGCGCGGCCGGTGCATTCATGCCGCCGTAACGCCTTGCGTCCCCCTTGGCCGGCTTCTCGTTCGGCACAAACTCGTCCTCTCCGACCGACGCCGTTTGCGGCAGCCCGACCGTCAGGTTCCTGTCGAACTCGACGGTGAATCCGTATTCCACCAGCCGGGCTTTTTCGGCCGTCGCGCCGGCCGGCACGGTCAGATCCCATCGCAAAATGTTCTTCGGCCGCTCAGTCCGCACGTAAAGCGAATCGACGCTCAGCGGATCTTTCGTCTCGCCTAACTTGATGCGGACCTCCGCCGTCCGGTCGCTGTACGGAATCCGATCGAACAGCCGAACCGGGACCGCCTCGTTTTTGAAGTTCTCCAAAACCAACCGGTACTTGAAACTCAACTCGCGATTGCCGCCCTGGACCAACTCGTTGCGATCGACCAACTCGCGTCGCGCCCGCAGTTGCGGATCGGCCCCGAACCCGACGACGAACGTCTGGCCTCGGGCGACGGTCGGAATCTCGCCGCGTCCGACGAATCGGCCGTCCAAATAAACCGCGATCGGACCGGCCAGCAGATCGTCGTCGCCTTGGTTTTTCAAGGCCGCCTCACGATACACGTAGCGGCTCAGCACCGGCGTGGCCACATGATAAAATTCGCTCGGAAAGCTGGTCTGCATGATCCGCACCATCTGCTGATCGCGACGGCTCGGCAAACTCACGGCGTGGGCGAGTTGGTAGCTGAGACTCGGCCCTTCGGGGTCCGACGAGACGGACAATTTCTTGCCGGCGACCATTTCCAACGCCTGAAAATCGTTGGCCGCCGCGTTCAACTCCCAACCCAGGTTGATCTGCCGGCCGAGGTCGACGACGGTTCGCCCCTGTTGGGCCATCTCCGCCTTGCGGCTTTGGATGGTTTTGGCCCGTTCGAGCAATTGGTCCATGTCGTTCAAGTTCCCGCCGCCGTTTGGAATCAGCGAGATCGACAAAGGGGCCAAGCCCGGGCCCGACGCGCTCAAGGCCGGCGTGGCGGTCGACAGCACCAGTCGGACGCCGTCCCAGTCCTCGCCGGTCATTTGCGTGACGACGGCGTTGCACTCGACGGCCGTGCGGCTGCGGTCCTTGTCGGCCCGGATCGTGTAGCTCGGCGACCACGCGCAGGCGTTGACCAGATAGCTCAGTCGGAACGTCTCCTTGGCGTCGCTCGATTTCTCGACGAAGACCAACGCCTCGCGGACGGCGTTTCGCACGCCCGTGGTCAGCTCGGCCCGCTTCCGCTGCAACAGTTGCATCTGCTTGTTGTTTTCCTTGACCGCACGATCCACCTCGCCGATGCGTTTAGCCAGCGACTCCCGGGTATGGAACGAAATCTGAAGAAGTTTTTCCATCGCCGCGGCGTCAAGCACGCCGTGAGCCAGGTCGGTCTTCATCGTCGGATGGATGAAATTGTCCATCGCGTCGAGATAGTGGTTTTCGCGCTGAATGACCTCGCGGTCGCGGCCCAACGCCTGCATCTGTTCGCTGAGGCGTTCCATCGACTCGTCCAGTTTTCGGACTTCATCGCGCGGCTCCTCGCCCAATGGGCGGCATCGAAACCGCACCGCTCGGATGGCTGCGCCGCCGCGGCTTTCGGCGAACAGGCTTTCCGGCGCGACTTGTTCGGGCAGCGGGCCGACGATCACCTCATGCCCCCCGGCAGCGCCTTCCAACGAAATCACCCGAGTGACCAAGGCTTGCCCCCGATACAACGTCACCTCCTCAATCCGGCCCGAAACGCCCGCCGACGGACCGCCGGCCGCCGCAACGATTCCTGCACCCCATCCGACAACGCAAAGATTGACTGCAACGAGAGTTACGAAACAACGCATGGCACGTTCTCCTTCCGGCATGGTAGAATAGAGACGAAGCGGCAACCAACGTTCAACGCTTCAGATTCGACGCCAACCGACTGAAATTAGTTCCGCGTTCCGAAAAAATGAATCGCGACCAACTGCAATTGCTTACCAAACATCTGCTGGCCGGTCAACTGACGCCGGAGGCGTTCGTCAATCAACTGTCGCACGCCGAAATCGCCGACGTCGGCGAGGCCCAGGTCGATCTGGACCGCGGACGGCGTTGCGGATTCCCCGAGGTGGTCTTCGCCGAAGGAAAAACCGTCGAGACGATGACCAAAATTTTTGAAACGCTCATGCGTCATCGGTCCGATGTGTTGGCCACACGCATGTCGCCCGAGCAGGCCGCCGAACTGTCGGCTAAATTTCCCAACGGACGCTACAACGCCTCCGGACGGACGTTTTCCATTCGGTGCGAAGGACAGGAAGAAACGGAGTCCGTCGAACGGGGTCGGGTCGTGATCATTTCGGCGGGCACCAGCGATTTGCCCGTGGCCGAAGAGGCCCGCGAAACCGCCCTGTGGACCGGCGCCGAGGTGGAACTGATTCAAGACGTCGGCGTGGCCGGTCCCCATCGGCTCCGGGCCCATCTGCCGCGACTGCGGACCGCCGATGCGATCGTGGTGGTCGCCGGCATGGAAGGCGCGCTGCCGAGCGTCGTCGGCGGACACGTCGCCTGTCCGGTGATCGCCGTGCCCACGAGCGTCGGCTACGGCGCTAGTTTCGGCGGCGTCGCGGCGCTTTTGGGCATGCTCAACAGTTGCGCCTCGAACGTCACCGTGGTCAACATCGACGCGGGCTTCAAAGGCGGATACGTCGCCGGGCTGATCGCCAAAAACGTCGCCGCCGCGAGAAAAAAACAAAACCACTAAACTTGCGGGAAAAACCATGGACGCCCACGAAACCGCGTTGCCCATCTTGCCGCCTCGACAGGCCGACGCGCACAAAGGCGACTTCGGGCTGGCGCTGATCGTCGGTGGATCGCGCGGCATGGCCGGCGCCGTCGCGTTGGCCGGCATGGCCGCGTTGCGAGGCGGCGCGGGCTTGGTCCGACTGGCCGTGCCGGAACCGCTTTTGGACACCGTCGCGGCGTTCGAGCCGTCGTACATGACGGTCCCGTTGCGGGCCGACCCGGCGGGCCGAATTTCCGCCGGACCGTTGGATCGCATCGCCGATCTGGCCGAAAAAGCCCATTATCAGGCCGACCACCTGCTGCGCAGCACGCTGGACAGCATCGTGGAATGGGCCGCCAAAGCGACGGCCGTGGCGTGCGGTCCCGGCTTGGGCCGCTCGAAAGGGCTCGACGAGTTGGTCGTGCGGCTGTATCGAGAGATTCCGCAACCGATGATCTTCGACGCCGACGCCCTGAACGCCTTGGCCACCGATCCGTCGTCGCTGCTGCATCCCGGCGGTCCTCGCATTTTGACCCCGCACCCCGGCGAGTTCGCCCGACTGATTGGCAAAAAACAGGAACTCGACGCCCGCAACGCCGCCGCCGTCCAGTTGGCCGCCCAATGCAAAATCGTCGTCGTGCTGAAAGGGCACCGCACGTTGGTGACCGACGGGCAGCGGAAAACGCTCAACACGACCGGCAATCCGGGCATGGCCACCGGCGGCGCCGGCGACGTGCTGACCGGGCTGATCACGGCGTTGGTCTGCCAGAAACTCGATCCGTTCGACGCCGCTCGACTGGGCGTCCATCTGCATGGATTGGCCGGCGATCTGGCCGCGCAGCAGATGGGCCTGGTGTCGCTGATCGCCAGCGATCTGATCCGATATCTGCCCAAAACGTTTCAGGTTTACCAAGCCTCGCAGGCGAACCGGACGCCTGCAACGTAAAGCGGACTTACCGCAACGTCTGAAGAACCCGCTCCACGCCGTCGATCAACTCGTCGACCTCCTGACGCTCGGGCTCGCGGTGCTTGCTGTGGCCGCAAAGGTTTCGCACGTCGGCCAGACGTTGGACCTGCCGCCACGCGGGCACGTCCAACACGCCGGCTTTTTTCAGATGGTCGTTGAAGTCATTGAGCGTCGGCTCGGACTTTCGCACCACGATGCCGTGCGCGGCGACAACCCGCAACAGATGCCGCTCCAACAGCACGCCCGCCACCGTGCCGGCGGCCCGCAAAAAACCGTGCGAGGCCAACTCGCGGCAGGCGTCCAGCTCGGAATCGAACAGGTCGGCGCGGACCAACTCGCGCAGCTCGAACAGGCTGCTTTCCAACCGGGCCTCGGCCGATTGCAGAATCTCCAATTGCGTCTTCAACCGCATTGAAACGGCCAGCAGGTCGTTGAACGCGCTTGCGTTGGTGTTCGGATCGAACGGGGCCCGGCGGCCGGTGAGCCAATCTTGAAGGGTGAACGTCGCGGCGTCCAACCCGTGACGACGTCCCTCGCCGAGATAGAGCCGCGCGAACTCGTCGGCCCGGGCGGGAATCAACTGCCCGACAGCATGGAGCGCCTCGGTGTACCAACGCTGATAGTCCCGCTCGAAACTGCCGCGGATTCCCGGTTCGACGTCCATCGCGTCGCGCAACGACAGGTCGATCAACATCCGCTCACCCTGACGGGCAAGCCGTTGCAGATCGGCCCGAAATCGTTCCAAAGAGCCGGGCATTCCAACGACCCGATGCAACAAGTTTTGCTTGCCCCGAACGCACCGATCCGCTCGCCGCCGACGCTCTACTCTTTCGCCTTTTTAAGATATTTTTCCAACAGCGCGGGCACTTGGTCGGGCGTCACTTCACCGTGCACTTGGTCGTCGATCATCACGACCGGCGCTAGGCCGCAGGTGCCGAGACATCGGGTGCCTTCGAGCGTGAAGACGCCGTCCTTGCTGGTCTCGCCCCAGGTGATGCCCAGCTCGTCGATGATCCGCTGCGCGACGCGGTCGGCGCCCTTCACGTAGCAGGCCGTGCCCAGGCAGACGTTGATCATGAACTTGCCGCGCGGCTTCAGGCGGAAGAAGTGGTAGAAGCTGGCCACGCCGGCCACTTTCGACGCCGGCACCCGCATCAGTTGGGCCACGGCGTCCAGATGGGCGTCGCCGAGATAGCCGAACTTCCCTTGCACTTCGTGCAGCACGGCGATCAGTTGGCTTTCCGGATGCGGCTCTTTGCGGCACTTTTCGATCAACGCCACGATCGAATCGCCAAGGACGTGCTTGGCGGCGGCTTCCACGTGTTCCCAATTGTCGGTGCAGGTGGTCATTATCGAATGCCTCGCGGCTCTCTTGCGTGATAGTGCGTGTGCAGCAGTTCGTGGGCGCGTTCGGTGCCCGGCCCGCCCAAGTACGAACTGTACACCTCTTCGATGGCCGGGTTTTCGTAGGACTTACGGAGTTTTTTCTTGCTGTCGATCGAGTACAGCGCCGACGCCCGGCGACGGAGCAGATCGGGATCGAGCACGTTGACGCCGGGGGGCGGATAGGGTTGTCCACCGCCGCCGACGCAACCGCCGGGGCAGGCCATGACTTCGATCACGTGGAACGGCTCGCCCGCCTTGATCTTGTCCAGCAGGATTTTCGCGTTGGTCAGGCCGTTGGCCACGCCCACATGGATGTTCTGGTCGCCGATGGCCACGTAGGTCTCGCGCAGACCCTCGACCGCCCGGACCTCGGTGAAATCGAGCCGATCGGCGGGCCGCCCGGTGACCAATTCGCTGGCCGCCCGGAGGGTCGCCTCCATCACGCCGCCGGTGCAGCCGAAAATGTCGCCGGCGCCGCTGGCCAATCCCAACGGGGCGTCGAACTCGCCCGGCGGCAGCGACGTGAACTCGATCCCGTAGCACTTGATCATCCAAATCAGTTCCCGCGTGGTCAGCACCGCGTCGGTGTACGGCGTGCCGTCGGCCATGCGATGCTCGGGCCGCTCGGCCTCGAACTTTTTGGCGACGCACGGCATCACGGCCACGACGAAAATCTTCTTGGGATCGATGCCGGTCTTCTCGGCGTAATACGTTTTGACCAGCGCCGACATCATGCTCATCGGCGAGCGGCACGTCGAGGCGTGCGGAATCAGTTCGGGATAGAATTTCTCCAGAAAACTAATCCAGCCCGGCGAGCATGACGTGATCATCGGCAGCGGGCCCTCTTTCAGCCGCGTGAGGAACTCGTGCGCTTCCTCGATGATCGTCAGGTCGGCCGCGAAATCGGTGTCGAACACCCGATCGAACCCGAGCCGCCGCAGGGCCGTGACCATCTGAGCGGTGGCCGGCGTACCGGGCGGAAGTCCGAACCCTTCGCCGATGGCGGCGCGAATCGAGGGGGCCGTCTGCACCACCACGTGCATCTCGGGATCGGCGATGGCCTCCCAAACCGGGCCGGCGCTTCGCTTTTCGATGAACGCGGCCGTCGGACAGACGTTGATGCACTGGCCGCATTGGATACAGACGGAATCGTCCATGTTGGCCAGATGGGCGGGCGCGACCACCGTGTGGAACCCTCGCCCGTGCTGACTCAAATTGTTCACGCCCTGAATCTCGGCGCACACCCGGACGCAACGGCCGCACAGGACGCATTTTTCGCTATCGCGGACCACCGAATGGCTCGACAACTCGATCGGAAACCGCTTGCGTTTTCCCTCGAAATGCCGGGCTCGAACGCCCATCGAATAGGCCAGGTTTTGCAATTCGCAATCGCCGTCGCGGTCGCAAGTTTGGCAATCTTTCGGATGGTTGTCCAACAGCAACTCGACAATGTCGCGCCGGGCTTGGCGGATGGCCGGCGAGTTAGTCTGCACCTCCATGCCTTCCCAAACTTGCGTGCTGCACGCGGTCATGTAAAAGCCCATGCCCTTGACGTCCACCACGCAAACGCGGCACGACCCGGCCAAACTCAAATCGGGATGGTAGCAGAGCCGAGGGATGTGGATCCCAAGCTGCTCGGCCGCTTCCATGATGGTCGTGCCGACGTCGACCGTGATCGACACGTCGTCGATTTTCAGGGAGATCTTTTTATTATTTTTTCCCATCACTGGCTTTCTTGTCGCTTCGTATCCATTCCACTGTCTTTATATCTATAAATATTGGATGTCGCGTGTAGGTGTGTCGGATGCGTATGTATTTCCATCGGGTGTTTGTTGCGCTTATTTTTGCACGCCCGTTCACAGGCGTTGTCCGCCGCAGGCGGTATTAGCCCCGTGCTTTAGCACGGGGGAGATGGCTACAAACAACATCGTTGGTCACGCCCGTTCACGGGCGTCCTGGTCGCACTCCAACTCAGCAAATCGCTCTAATCTTTCAAACGTTTTTCCTTCGGTATGATGTTTTCTTTGGTTCCGCACGTACGCCTTTACCCAATCCAAATCGCCGGTTCCAAAACTCACAACGCCATATCCAGCTTGCCACTGAATAACTTTGCCGTGAGGGCCTAGTTGTTTATTCACCTCATGGGATGAATCGCCCTTCCATTGGCCGATCCGTTCACTAACAACAACCGTCGGTTGAATGGTGACGACCAGGTGGATATGAGTTTCCGTGCCTCCTATTTCGTGAAAAAATACGCTACTCTCGGCGAGTACACGTTGTTTAATATACCGATGCACCAGCGGTTCAACCGTCGGCGTCAATAAAGGCAAACTCGCTTTCGTGTGCCACGTGACGTGCAAGTTGATTTCACTGTAGTAATTGTGCGGCATCGGATATTTTCCTCTACACGCCTCCTGGAGGCCCGTAAAACGGGCCTGACCATCCAACTACTTCATCGTTTCTCCGTCCCCGGCGTAAACGCCGGGTCTAACACCGCCTTCGGCGGACAAGGGGCGTAAACGCCCCTCTGTTCACTCTGGTTGCGGCGTTCACTCTGGCCGCGGCCCAGGAAACCATAACCGAATTCGAAATAGCGTTTAATCGCGATATTCCGAGAACTGTCAGCTTCCGGCTATTCCTCTTGTCTAATCCCTAATCCCTCTCCAATTACAATCTCTTGACCGCGCCAAACTTGCACACTTCAAAACACTTTCCGCATTTGATGCAACGCAACTGGTCGATCACGTGGGGCTCTTTGCGCACTCCGGAAATGCACGTGACCGGACAATTTCGGGCGCACACCGTGCAGCCGACGCATTTTTCGGGATCGATCTCGTAGCGAATCAACGCCTTGCATTTGTGAGCCGGGCAACGACGCTCGGTCACGTGGGCCACGTATTCGTCGTGGAAATGCTCCAGCGTGCTCAGCACCGGATTGGCCGCCGCGCGACCCAGTCCGCACAACGACGTGCGCTTCATCAGCATCCCCAACCGCTTCAGTTTGTCGAGGTCTTCGAGCGTCCCGCTGCCGGTCGTGATGCGTTCGAGGATTTCCAGCATCCGGGTCGTGCCTTCGCGGCAGGGCGTGCACTTGCCGCACGACTCGTCCTGCGAGAAGGTCATAAAAAACTTCGCGATGTCGACCATGCAGTCGTCTTCATCGAGGATAATCATGCCGCCGCTGCCCATGATCGAGCCGGCCTTGACCAGGCTGTCGAAATCGACGGCCAGGTCGATCCACTTGGCGGGAATGCAGCCGCCGGCCGGTCCGCCGGTTTGAATGGATTTCAGTTGCTTTCCGCCGGCAGGTCCGCCGCCGATTTCGTAGACGACCGTGTGCAGCGTAGTGCCCATCGGCACCTCGACCAGCCCGGTGTGACGGATTTTTCCGGCCAAGGCGAACACTTTGGTGCCGCCGCTCTTTTCGGTGCCGATCCGCGCGAACCACTCGGCGCCGTAGTTGATCACCGCCGGAACGTTGGCGAACGTTTCGACGTTATTGATCACCGTGGGCTTGCCCCAGAGTCCGCGTTCGGTCGGATACGGCGGACGGACGCGCGGCTGCCCTCGCTTGCCTTCGATCGAATGGATCAGGGCCGTCTCTTCGCCGCAGACAAACGCGCCGGCGCCCAGACGGATCTGCAAATCGAAATCGAAACCGGAGCCCAGGATATTTTTGCCCAACAGGCCCCACTCGTGGCACTGCTGGATGGCCCGCTCGATGCGACGGATGGCCATCGGATATTCGGCCCGGACGTAGAAGAACCCTTGATGGGCGCCGATGGCGAAACCGCCGATGATCATGCCTTCGAGCACGTTCAGCGGATCGCTTTCCAACATACTGCGGTCCATGAACGCGCCGGGGTCGCCTTCGTCGGCGTTGCAGATCAGGTAGTGAACCGGATCGGCCGCCGCGGCGCCCATTTTCCATTTCTGGCCGGTCAAAAACCCTCCGCCGCCCCGACCGCGAAGTTTCGACTTCGTGATTTCCGAGATAACCCATTGCGGGTCGCCCTTGTCGAGCACTTTGGCCAGCGCCTGAAACCCGCGATAGTGGAAATATTCCTCGATGCTGTCGGGGTCGATCACGCCGTTGTGGCGCAAGGCCACGCGGCTTTGGCGATTGAAAAACGCCACGTCGCCGTACAGCTCCAAGAACTTTCGGCCCACCGTTTTGCCGGGCACTTCCAACCGCTGGACCGGATGGCCGCCCTGCAAATGCTCGCGGATGATCTCGTCCAGGTCCTTTTCGTCTTTGAGACGATACAAAATCTTGTCGGGGCGAACCAACAGGTGCGAGTATTGGCCCGACTCGGCCGTGTTGCACGCGCCGAAACAACTGGCCCGGGTGACCGACACGCGATCGGCCGAAAGCCCCGCGGCGTGAAGTTTTTCGGACAGCAACTGATCGAACGGCTTATCGCCCTTCCAACCGCATCGGGCGCTGCCGCAGATGAGCAACTCGTAGGCGGCCAGCTTTTCGACCGGTCCGTCCAACACGTGGTCCAACACCGGATGGCCTTGTTGGATGTGCTGGGTGAAGATTTCGTGGACCAACGCCCGATCGACCCGCTCGTACTTGACCGGCATTTGACCGGGCACCAACACGCCGACGATCGGCTCGCGGCTGCAACGGCCCGTGCAACCGGTTTGATGCAACACGATGTCGGTTCGACCCGACGCGGCGATGTGTTTTCGGAATTCGTCGGCGACTTGATCGCTGCCGGCGGCCTGCTCGCACGTGGCCGATCCGACCTGAATTCGGATGGGATTGCCGGCTTCTCGTTTTTGAAGCGACTGTTCGGCCCTCTTGACCAATACGTCGAGCTGCTGGAAGACTTTCGTGGCCACGGACGCCCCCAAACAATGGAATGCGACAAAACGTCGCAGGTGCTTGGAAAGACACTGATTTCAACACAAACCGAGCCGGCTGTAAAGTGGTGTAAAACAGGCCCCGCCACGGCTGTACGAGTCCTCCAGCCCGGCGATTCGACAAGTTTTGTGGTTTTGCGGCAAAAATATTTTTCTTACGGTTTTTCAGCACCCCTCATGATCGGTAGGCCCACCAACCTGCAAAATGCCGACGATCGTGAACACGATGCCCGCCAGCAACCAAAGATTAGGCGGCTCGCGGAAGATCAACATCCCGGCGACCGAGGCCATGGCCACCTGCGAGGCGTTGACCAAATTGGCCCGAAGCACGGTGATGTGTTGCAACCCCAGGATGAAGGAGAGGAATCCGACGAGGTTCAATCCGCCCGCCCCGAGCATCAACCACCATTGCAAACCCGGCGTGGCCAGGATGCCGTCCACGCCAAGCCGAGCCAGACACAGCGGGCCCAAGGCGATCGCGCCGGTGAAGGGGATCCAAAAACCGACGGCCACCGGGGCAATGGTCCGTTTCACGGAACGTCGGACGGCGATGGACAAGATGCCCGAACTGGCGCCGGCCACCCCGGAGGCCAGAACCGCCAAGAGAAGCATCGTCGCGCTGGCCGTCGCGACGACCGGTCCGGCCGTTTCGGCGCCTTTGCCCAACAACATCAAGGCGACGGCCAACACGGACATCGCCGTGAGAGACCGCCGCGCAACCCGTTCGCCCAGCCACAGCCAGCCCAAAATCGCCCCGCAAACGATCACGGCTCCGAAATACACCGGAATCGTGACGGACAACCCCACCATGCCGAAAGCCCATTGGGCGCACATGTTGCCGATCAACTGAAGCTGAAACCCGGCGGCCAGCAGTTCCCAAAGCCCCCGGCCCGACGGCAGCCCCTTCCGTCGCCGGACGACCATGCCCAAAACCCAGGGCGCCAACAGAATCGTGGTGATGGCCTCGCGATTGAACACCGCCCAAACCACGTCGCACCGCAGGGCGGACAATTCCCGCATGCAGATGTTCGACAGCGTATAGGCCAGGGCCGACACCAGACAATAAAAGGCGCCGCGCAGGACCAACGGTTTGTTCGAGGATTCAGGCAACGGGAGACGCAGGGTTCGAGGTCCAATCGGAATGTTTGGCCGCCAGGCCTGTGAGTGTATCCGACGCTTCCCCCCCTCGTCAAATCCGTCGGCGATCGGTAAGATCAGCCATCGTTGTGGGGGGAGACCGCGGAAGGACCGCGTTCCTCTTGCCTTCCGCAACGGTTTTCGATACACTGCTCATACGTTCACTACCTCCACCCTTCTTCCATTCATATTCTTTCACGCTCATGGCCAAAAAAACCGCACCTGCTGCAAAAAGTGCCGCTCGCAAAGATAGCGGCTCGATGCTGGACGCCAATCCGGCGCTGAAAAACACGCTGGCCCAAATTGAGAAGGAGTTCGGCGAGGGGGCGATCATGCCGCTGGGCGTCGGCACGGCGGCGCCGATCCGCGGCATTCCGACGGGCAGTCTTTCCTTGGACCTCGCCTTGGGCGGTCAAGGCGTCCCGTGCGGCCGGGTGCTCGAGATTTTCGGGCCCGAGTCCAGCGGCAAGACCACGCTGGCCCTACACGTGGTGGCCAACGCGCAGCGCAACGGCGGCATCGCGGCGTTCATCGACGCGGAGCACGCGCTGGACCCGTCTTGGGCCAAAAAACTCGGCGTCGAGTTGGAGACGCTTCTGGTCAGCCAGCCCAGCAGCGGCGAAGAGGCCATGCACATCACCGAAATGCTGATCAAAAGCAACGCGGTGGACGTGATCGTGGTCGATTCCGTGGCGGCATTGGTGCCGAAGAAGGAACTGGAGGGCGAGATCGGCGATTCACACGTAGGCTTGCAGGCCCGATTGATGAGCCAGTCGTTGCGCAAATTGACCGGCGTGATCGCGAAGTCCAAGACGTGCGTGATTTTCATCAACCAGATCCGCGAAAAGATCGGCGTGATGTTCGGCAGCCCGGAAACCACGCCCGGCGGCCGCGCCCTGAAGTTTTATTCCTCGTGCCGCATCGACGTCCGCCGGATCAACCAGATCAAGGAAGGCGACGTGGTGGTCGGTCAGCGGGTGCGGGCCAAGGTGGTCAAGAACAAGGTGGCCCCGCCATTCCGCGTGGCCGAGTTCGACATGATGCACAACCACGGCATCAGCTACGAGGCCGACGTGTTGGACCTCGCGATGGTCCACAAGTTGGTCACCCGCACCGGCGCCTGGTTCCGTTACGGCGATTTGCAGTTGGGCCAAGGCCGCGAGAAGACCCGCGATTTCCTCAAGGAAAATCCCAAGCTGGTGGAGGAGTTGAGGGAAAAGATATTCGCCGACGGTGCCGTGGCCGATCTGCCGGCCGACGACGACGCCTCGGCCAAGGAAGAAAACGACGCGGATTAGCCCCGGGTCCGCGACCGCCGAAAAGCAACCGAAACCACCGGGAGCCCGGAGTTTGCGGCTTGCACCGGCCGACGCCGTCCAACGGGGTCGAAAAAGGCTATAATTGAGAGACGTCGGACGACCGGAGACTCTCTCGATGATGGACCGCGAGAAACTTTCAAAACTCGCTTCACCGATACGGCTGCGGCGGTATCTTTGGTTTTTGGCGATCTTTTGGACCATCGCCATCGGGCTCGTATTGACCTGGGAGCTTTGGGACGAACGCAACCACGCCTTCGAGCTGGCCCGAAGCGAGGCCTCCGGCATTTGGAAAAAGGAATATTCAGTCTACCGTTGGGCGGTTAGCCAAGGGCGGATCTACGTGCCGGTGGAAGGTTCGACCCGTCCGGACCCCAATCTGGCCGCGACGCCCGATCGCGACGTCACGACCCGGTCCGGCCAGCGATTGACGCTGCTAAGCCCACCGACGATCATGCGGCAACTCTTCGCGCTGAATCATGGCCCCACGGACGTTATCAGCCACATCACGAGCTTGAAGACCAAGCGTCTCGACAACAGGCCGGATGCATGGGAAAAACAAGCCTTGCAATCGTTCGCCTCCGGACAGCCCGAGGTCTGCGACGAAGCCACCCTCGACGGAAAATCCTATCTGCGGCTCATGCGGCCGCTCCACACCGAGCCGTCTTGCTTGACTTGCCATTATTACGAGGCGGGCCACAAGGTGGGCGATCTGCACGGCGGGCTCAGCGTCTCGATGCCCATGGCTTCCGTTTGGAACACCCAGGGACCAAACATCCAGCGACGTCTGGCCGGTTACGGCGGGATGTGGCTGCTGGGATTGGCGGGCCTCGTGTTGCTGTCGCGCACACTCACCCATCAAATCCAACGTCGCGGCGAAGCGGAGCAAAGACTCCAGGAAGCGCACGCCTTGCTCGAACAACGCGTGGCCGAACGAACCGCCGAACTGGCCGAGTCCAACGGACGGTTGGAAAACGAGATCGCCGAACGCGTCAAGACCGAGCAGTGGCTGCTGGAGAGCGAGCAGCGATTCCGCGGCTATTTCGAGCAAGGGCTGGTCGGCATGGCGATTCTCAGCCCGGCGCAGGACTGGGTCGAGGTCAATCTGCGATTCTGCCGGATGCTGGGCTACTCCGAAGAAGAATTGCTGCTGGTCGATTGGCGCACTCTGACGCACCAAGAGGATCGCGCCGCGGTCGAGTCCGAGTTGCAACGCGTCCTGCGCGGCGATAGCCGAGGTTTCATCCTCGACATCCGGCTGGTGCGCAAGGACGGCCGAATCTTCTCGGCCGGCGTGTCGGTCCAACGCCAACAAAAGGCCGACGGCGCACTCGACAGCCTCTTGGTCCTGGTCCAGGACATGACCCACCGAAAGACAAGGTAACAGGCTCGGTCGGATCCCCGCAAAACCGCGGGCGTTGAGCCAACAGGCAAAATCCACCACACCCCGATTGGGTGCCGCCGCTTGCAACCCGCCCGACTTTTCACCATACTGTTTGGCTTCCGTTCCTGATGGTTGACCTCTGACTCTAGATCCTAAAATGCCTCACGACCCCCAAGTCCAAGTCCACTGGCATGAACATGCCGTATCGCGTCAAGATCGTGAACAACACAACGGCCACTCGGGCTGCGTGGTCTGGTTGACCGGGCTGAGCGCCTGCGGCAAAAGCACGGTCGCCAACCTGTTGGACCACAAACTGCATTCGATGGGCGTCCACAGCTTCGTGCTCGACGGGGACAACATCCGCCACGGATTGAACGCCGGGCCCGGCATGCTCAAGGAGCAGCACGGCGAGGAGTTTGCCAAGCGTTTTGGGCTGGGTTTCTCGGCCCAGGACCGCGAGGAAAACATCCGACGCATCGGCACCGTCGCCAAACTGTTCTGCGACGCCGGCCTGATCGCCATCACCGCGTTCATCAGCCCGTACCGCGTCGATCGAGACCGAGTTCGGGCGATGTTGGGCCAAGGCGATTTCGTCGAGGTGTTCGTCGACGCGCCGATCGAGGTCTGCGAGGCCCGCGATCCGAAAGGTCTGTATCAAAAGGCCCGGGCGGGGCAGCTCAAAGGATTCACCGGCATCGACGACCCTTACGAGTCGCCCCTGACGCCGGAGTTGGTCCTGGACGCCGCCGGTCAATCGGCTGCGGCGTTGGCCGACCAGCTTTTGGCGTATTTGGAAAAGACGGGCAAGATCGCCAAGTAACCAGACGCGTCGCCGTTCCGCGTTTTGGACTCCGCCGAAAATCGCTCGCGTTTTTTCGCCGGTGGGGTTGACGAATCGCGTCGTCCGGATTTAGATTGTTGGACGCTGCCGTTTGCCCAACCGATCGGTGTTTGGGACCGGACAGGGATGACCTTTCTCGTTGTTGATCCGTCGCGGGGGACGGGATCGGCCTTCTGTTCGAGCCGCATCCAAGGGCGACGCGGCCGCTCGGGCGCTTTGGTTCTTCTTACACGACAGGCACCGAGTTTGAATGGGGGGGCGATGGCGATGACCACAGCCGTCTTGGCGGGAGTGCAGCCGCGAGCGCAAGCAGCCTTGTGCAACAGCCCGTTCTACGAGTTGCGGGATTTGCTGGTCGAGCAGCGCAACGATGCGTTGCAACTTTCCGGGTGCGTTTCCAGTTTCTACCACAAACAACTGGCTCAGGAGGTCGTTCGCTCTGTTTGCAAGGACGCGACCGTGGTCAATTCGATCCGCGTCGAATGCGAAGACGAAACCTGACAGACGTCGCGCCGCTTTCCCATCTGTTACTCAGGCGGGAGCAACGACGCTCCCCCAACAAAAACCCGTGGTCGCCGGCGCAGGAAAACTCGCCTTCAACGACCATCGAGGAGACCGCCATGGAAGATCGAATCTTTCGCTTCGACCCGCAGCCGTCCCTGGCCGACGTGCTGCCGGAAACTCTCGAAGAGGCCGAGCAACTGGCCGCTTCAATCGAACAAGCCGTCCAACGCGAGACCGGCCGTGGAATCGCCGATCTGATCGTCGAGGTCCATGCGGACGGCATCCTGTTGCGCGGACGCTGCACGACCTATTACACCAAGCAACTGGCCCAGCATGCCGCCATGAGCGTGCCCGGCGGCGATCGACTGGTCAACGGCATCGAAGTGTTTTGACGTCCCTTTTCAAACGATTTCGTGTTTCGCCGCCTTGGCGTCCGCGATGCATCGGGCCACGTCGCCGTTGGCCAACGCTCGCTCGAACGCCGCCCAGTCGGCATACAGCGCGTGACTCAAAAACTTGACCGCCCAATTGTGATTCAACGGGCTGATGGTCAACACCGCCGCCCCGTGGCGATACGCCTCCCACATCTCGATCGCCGTCCCCATCGACGCCTCGGGCACGAACGCCACCAGCACGTCCACCTGGCCGCACATCCGGTTGTGCCGCAAAAACACCTCCCGTCCCGTCGCGTGATCGTAGCCCAGCGAGCCGGTATGCTTGGCCCGTGGGTCGTAAATCTCCGCATCCGGAAAATGCGTCTCGATCAACCTCGCGATTCGCGATCGATAGTCCTGGTCGTGAACTCGCTTCTCGGCATGGGACCCCTGCATGATGCCAGCCAGAAAAAACTTCATGATTTCACCTCACCCAAAACGCCCACGTCTCCCATTATCTCGTCCATTCTTGTGTGGCTTCACGTCGGTCCAGCAAATCAACGTTAAGAAGGATAAACACTTTGCGGCGACTGGCAAGTCCATGTCCGTTTGGCGGCATGATCCACCGACCACGCGATCCTCTGCCCGAGCGTCGCAAATCGGGATTGGATCGCCAACACCCTTGCGCCTATAATGTGTCGTCGCTTGAAGGATTGGTTCGGAGAACATTGCGATCCTTCCAAAAATAACCTCGCAGGGAGTCTGAAATACCATGGTTCAGCATCGATTTTTTGCCCATCGTCCCAAAGGCGCTCTCCGTTGGCTCGTCGTCTTTTTGTTCCTAGCCGGTCAGACACTGGCGGGCCCTGGCGGTCCAGGCGGCGGGGGCGGGTCTGGCGGCGGGCGAAGTGGCGGCGGGGGTGGATTTAGCGGTGGACGAGGCGGCGGGGGCGGTGGTGGGTTCAGCGGCGGCCGATCGTCCGGCGCACCTTCCGGATTCAGCGGGGGTCGATCGTCCGGTGGACCTTCCGGATTCAGCGGTTCGCCAAGCCATGGACAACCCAAAGGACAACCCAAAGGACAACCCAAAGGACACCCTGGGGGTCACCCCGGGGGTCATCCCTACGCCGGCGGACCTCACCATCCCGGTGGCCCCGGCGGCCCAGGTTTCCATCATCCGCCCTACGGCTGGTACCACGGCGACTGGCACGACCACTGGCATCATCCGTGGGTTTGGGGCCCGGTCGGTTGGTTTTCCGTTGGGGTCGTCACCGGCGCCTTGGTTTGGGACGCGCCGTGGTATTGGGGCTACTGGCCCTACTACAACCCGTACTGCGTCGAGGTTGTGGTCGTCGACGGCGTGGCGATCGACTATTCGCGTCCGATCGTCGTAGCGCCGACCACCACAACGGCGGCCGCGGCGACCGGCGCCACCACGTTGCCGAACGTTTCGGACGACGAACCGTCGCCCTTGCTCGAAGCAGCTCGAACCGCGTTCAGCGGCGGCGACTATCCCACGGCGATGAAGTTGGTCAATCAGGCGATCGCCGCCAAGCCGAACGATCGAACGGCTCACGAGTTTCGCTCGCTGGTCCTGTTCGCCACGGCGCAATACAAGGCGGCGGCCGCGGCAGCTTACGCCGTTTTGGCGGCCGGTCCCGGTTGGGATTGGACCACGATGTCCGGTCTCTATTCCGATCCCCAGCTTTACACGACGCAGCTCCGGGCGCTGGAACAATATCGGAACGCCCATCCCAAGCAGCCCGAAATCCGCTTCTTGCTGGCCTATCATTACATGATCTGCGAGCATCCCGAGGCGGCGGCCGTCGAACTGAAGGAAGTCGTCCGACTGAACCCGAAGGATCAGTTGGCGACACAACTGTTGGCCGGCCTCTCGCACGACAAGTCGGAGACCGTCGCTGCACCGGCGGCCGAGGCGACTCCCACCGAAGCGGTTCCGACCCAACCGGTCGAAGCGGCGAAGCTGATCGGCACGTGGACGGCGTCCCGACCCGACGGCTCGTCGTTCGTGTTTACTCTCAGCGGCGCGGACTACTCGTGGAAATTCACCCAAAACGGCAAAACCCAGGAGTTCAGCGGCGGCTACACGTTGGCCGACAACTTGCTGATCCTCAAGCAGAACGGCAATCCGGTGATGATCGGCCAGATCACGCCGCGAGGCGCCAACCAGTTCCTGTTCAAGCTGACCGGCAACAGCCCGAACGATCCGGGCCTGACGTTCCAGCGAAAATAGAGCCCTTCCAGAGAGGGTGCAGTAAAGTCCTATGGCGCGACTGCGAAGAATAGGTTAAATTGGTAATTTCTTGATTAAAACCAGTATCAGGATGTTGCCATGAGTGCCCGTGATATTCACATTGCAGATCCGGTAGAAGC
>JBDKTJ010000143.1:0-9540 GCA_039698075.1 Thermoguttaceae bacterium
CAGTGCGGGACTTTTGTCCTGCGGTCGTCAGTGGTGCATGAACGTGCCGTTGCGGCCTTCCGATCGGACAGCACGCCCGGCAAACTCGGCCACCAACCGAGCTAAGGGGAAAGTCCAACCAACTTTCGGCAAGCCAATCGGGCAGCGTTCGCTCGAACAGCCTGTCCATCAGAAAAAAATTACGCTTGCCGAGACTTTTCACATCAACGTGTAGTGAGAGGTTTTCGTGACGGCCCTGTTGGATGGCCACTCTATGTGTCATCATAACCATTATACGAAGTATTCCATCCAGGGGGTGTTGAATCATCACGGCCTGTGGCTATACTGGCAGTCGCTTCCTCTGACGAACCATCGATTCATGTTGCGGTGGCGGGCGGTGCCGGAAAGCTGTGCTCCAATGGCAACGGATGACCGATTTTTTTCCAAGGATCCATGGGGCCATTCCGAAAATGCTTTTGGCGAGGCGGAACCGCTTGACGTGCATTTGAACGCGGTGGCCGCTCAATGCGAACGGTTCGCCGAATTCTTTGGCTGCGGTGACGAAGGACGGGCATGCGGTCTGCTTCACGATCTCGGTAAGCTGGGCGAGCCGGCACAGCGTCGCATTCAACAGGGGAAAGGCCGGGGCATCGATCATTGGTCCTTCGGCGCCCATCGTGCGATCACTCGATATGGAAACGAGAGCATTGCGGCCGCCGTCGCCATTCTTGCCCATCATCAAGGTCTCGAACGACTGGACAGCGACAAGGAACACTGGGAAAAGCTGGGACGTCTTACCCCGTGGCGTCAATGGCTCGAAGACCATCATCGCACGCTTTCGGAAGTGTCGTCTGATCGCGCCGACGCCTGGCTTGCATCGCACGGCCTCGTCCCGCCCGAGTCGCTACGGTCGATCTGTCCACGGAAACGCATGCTTGCCGGTGAGCAAGCGGCCGTCATGGCCGACGTTCGAATGCTGTTTTCGGCATTGGTTGACGCCGACTTTCTGGAGACCGAGGCCCACTTCAACGCTCCTGCGCCGGGCACACGCTATGAGCGACCGCATGCGCCGCCGTTGCGTCCCAAACAGGCGCTGTGGCACGTGCTGCGTCACATCGAACAGTGTCGGCAACGCTCGCAAGCCACCGAGCCGGTGATCGCCATGCGAGACGACTTGCTCGCCGCGTGTCGTGCCGCAGCCAGCCAGCCACAGGGAGTCTTCACGCTTTCCGCTCCAACCGGCGCCGGCAAAACGCTGGCCATGCTGGCCTTTGCGCTGGAACATGCCGTGCGGCATTCGTTGCGCCGCATCGTGCTGGTTCTCCCCTATCTGTCGATCATTGAACAGACAGCCCGAGTCTATCGCAATATCTTTGAATCGCAAGAGGCGAGAGATGACGGATTGGGTCCGCAATATATTTTGGAGCACCACAGCCTGACGCTTGGGCCCAGTCTGGAACAAAGCGACGAAGAGAACCACCAGCTTGCCATTGCCCGTCTTTTGACCGAGAACTGGGACGCGCCGATCGTCATCACCACGAGTGTGCAGTTCTTCGAGTCGCTCTTCTCCAATCGTCCGTCGGCTTGCCGCAAATTGCATCGCCTCGCTCAGAGCGTAGTGCTTTTTGACGAGGTGCAAACGTTTCCGAAAGAGTTGGCGATTCCCACTTTGGCCACCGTGGGGCGTTTGGCCGAGCGACACGGCTGCACGACCGTTTTTGCCACAGCCACGCAGCCCGCATTTACGCATTTCGACTGTCATGTGAAGCAGGTGGGCGGTCCCGGTTGGCAGCCGCACGAGATAGCGCCCGCCGCACTGAATCTGTTCGAACGAGCACGGCGCACGACGGTTCATTGGCCGCAGCCGAACGAACAAACGACGTGGCCGGAGCTTGGCGAACGACTTGCCCGACACGATCGGACTTTGTGCATTGTCAATCTAAAACGGCATGCAAGCTGCTTGGTCGAGTTGATGAAGGACAAGGTTGATCCGTTAAGCCTCTTTCATTTGTCGACCAACTTGTGCCCGGCGCACCGCGAAAAAGTTCTTGCCAAAGTGCGTCAACGGCTCGAGGACACGGCGGGGGGGCCGTGCCGGCTGATTGCCACGCAGTGCGTCGAGGCGGGCGTGGACCTCGATTTTCCCGCCGTGTATCGAGCCATGGGGCCCTTGGAGGCGATCGCTCAAGCGGCCGGACGATGCAATCGCAACGGGCGTCAGGCTCGTGGCGACGTTTATGTGTTTCGACCCGATCCGTCGAGTGACGGCCACGGCCAAGCCTCGTTGTATCCCCCCGGCGGTTACCAACAAGCGGCGGCGCGAACCGAAGGACTTTTGAACCTCGGAGCGATCGACATTGACGCCCCAGAGACTTTCGCTCAGTACTATCGCGGGCTTTACGCCCTGAGCGACTTTACAAAAACGGACATCGTCAACGCGGTGCTCGATCTCGATTTTGCAAAGGTTGCCGAGTTGTATCACCTGATCAGTCAGCGAGTCGTGAACTTGGTCGTGCCCTACGATCGCCAATTATTCCAAAGTCTTCGCAAGGAAGCTTTTGAGGATGGCCTTTCGAGCGAGTGGATTCGCCGTGCGAGACCCTTGGCCGTGGCGGTCTACGGTACGGGCGAACGTTTGACGGGGGCGGCCGACCCTGTCCCGCTGCCTGATCGGAACGCACGGTGTCGCGGCCGTAGCGACGCGGATGTCTCCGACGAATGGTTTTTCTTGCGTGACGATGATGCGGATTGCTATGACAAAACGCTCGGTTTGAAGGAACTCCCATCGGCTTGGGGGTGGATTGCATAAAAAAGCACACGATGGAATGGATACGGTCATCAATAGAAAAGCCCTGCAAAAAGTCATTTAACCTCTTGCAGGGCAACCAGTTAAGGCACGCATGAACTTAAAAAACTGTTTCAATCCACGCCCGCGCGTAACGGGCGCCCCAAATAACTATTGACAGGATACCTTATAGACGATACAATTACGTCAGTTTATTAAGGTCATAACAATCAACAGCAAGGCCAGTATTACCTCTTCGCGTCTAATCTCAAAATCTATTTAGGAGGCTACAAGAAATGATTGTACCTAAATTTCGGCCTCAAACCATCGAAGCCTGGGGCGAATTCGCATGTTTTAGCATGCCGGCCGCCAAGGCGGAGCGATTCAGCTATGCCGCGCCGACGCCATCAGCCGTCCGTGGTATTTTCGATGCAATCTACTGCAAACCGCCGGAGTTCCGCTGGCAGGTCGATCGGATCGAGATCTTGAATCCCATCCGGTACATCGCGCTCCGTCGTAATGAAACGAAAGAAAAAGCGTCGGAGAACGCCATCCAAAAATGGATGAAAGGGACGGCCGAACCGGAGCCCATCATGGCCGACGCCGACGTTTCCTACTGGGGCAGCGATCAGCGCGGCCGTACGCAGCGTCAAACGATGGCGCTGCGCGATGTCCATTACCGGCTTACCGCCCATGTTGTCCCCCGGCCCGATTTCGAGGGGCGAATCCAAGGGATCGAATCGCAGTTTCGCCGTCGCGCCGGCCAAGGCAAATGCGTTTGGCAGCCGTCGTTCGGGTGTCGTGAGATGCCGGCGTATTTTCGGCTGGTCGAACCTGGCGAACCGCCCGCTGCGCCCGAGCCCATTTCGAGGGACCTTGGTTGGATGCTCTATGACGTTTTCGACCTTGCGACTGACAACCACGCGAAAATTCGTGACAAAGAAGGACGCTGGAAGCCCAATGGCTGGAAGGCTGTTCAATCGGCCATCAGCGTGTTTCGGGCCGTGATCCACGACGGCGTGCTTACGGTGCCGCCGTACGAGGACGAGTCCGTCCGTCGCGCAACCGATGAGGAGGTGGGCCATGCTGTGTGAACTTGTGGAATACAGCAAACATCATGGGTTGGCCGGGCCCGGCTTTACGCCGAAGACGGTCAAATGGGCGATTCAGGCAACTGCCAACGGATGCTTAATGGGTGCCGTCCCACTGGGCGACTTGTCCGACAAGAAGAATCTGGGCCGTGAGTTTGCCGTTTGCCCCGAAACCTCCGGCATGAACGCCGGCGGCAAGAGCCACTTTCTGGTTGAAACGCTCGAGACAGTATTGCTGATGTGTAAGGACGAGAAAAAACGTCCGGCCTTTGAGGCAAAACACGCTTTCTTTGTGCAACAACTGCGCGACGCCACTCCCGTTTGCCGCGAGATGGGCATTTTCGCCGATCTCATCGAGGACGAAGCCAGTCGTGCCCGAATGATCGAGCAGTTACAACAATTCAAGGCCAAGCCGACCGACAAGATCACGCTGATGATCGAGGAACGTGATCCCCCGTTTCTGGTCGACGACCCGGTCTGGCACGCATGGTGGGACAACTATCGCACAACGCTTGGCAAGGCATCCGAGGATGCGGCGAAACCGAAGACGCGCCGTTCGACAAAACAAGCCGCCGTGCGGATGCGTTGCTTTGTCACAGGCGAAATGGTCGAGCCGGCCGCGACGCATCCGAAGATCACCGAATTGGCCGACGTGGGCGCTTCGGCGATGGGGGCTTCGCTGGTGTCATTTGATAAGGACTCGCTTTGCTCCTACGGCTTGTCGCAGTCGGCCAACGCCGCGATGTCCGAGGCGTCGGCGGCCGCTTATCGGGCCGCGCTGAACCAGATCCTCGCCGATCGGGGGCATCGGCTGGCCGGTGCCAAAGTGGCCTATTGGTTCGACAAAAAAGTGCCGGAGGTATACGATCCCGGCAAGCCGCTCTTCAGTCTGTCCGACGAGGATTCGGACGGCAAACAGGACGAACGCAACGCGTTGGCCAAACTCCGCGAATTGCTCGATGCGATTCGATCGGGCAAGATACCGGAATTTGCCGAGAACAACCACTACTACGCGCTGACGCTCTCCGGCAATGGAGGGCGTGTTGTGATCCGCGACTGGATGACGGGCTCTTTCAAAGAGTTTCTTGAAAACGTCGTCGGCTGGTTCGACGATCTGGCGATCGTCAATCGTCGGGGCGACGGGCTCGCGCCAACGCCCAAGTTTATGGCTGTTCTTGGCGGCCTCGTACGCGATCTGAAAGATGTGCCGGGTCCGTTGGCCGCTTCCATGTGGGCCGCGGCCGTCCACCATCGACCGATGCCGCGAACCGCCCTGGCTCGAGCCATCGATCGGGCACGCATCGACGTCATCGCCGACAATCCGCCCAACCATGCCCGAATGGGCTTCCTCAAGGCTTACCACAAACGCATAGGAGATACACACATGACCGAGTACTTGAACGAGAATCACCCGAGCAAGGCCTACCAATGCGGCCGGTTGATGGCCGTTTTGGCCAATCTGCAATACGCGGCGTTGGGCGACGTCGGCGCTGGCCTGGTCCAGCGATACTACGCGGCCGCCAGCGCTACGCCGGCATTGGTGCTCGGACGTCTGACCCGGCTCAGCCAGTTTCATCTTGGCAAACTCGGGAAAGAGAAAAAAGGCTTGGCGATCACGTTGGACCGGCAGATCGCAGACATTTGGGCAAAAATTAAAGATAGTCTGCCCAGAACGCTTTCGCTCGACGATCAAAGTCTTTTCGCGATGGGCTTTTATCAACAGAAGGCCCAGCGATTCGATGGTAAGGCGGCGGATGGCGAGAAATCCGATGCGGCCGAGTAGTTGTGCAAACGGTTCTATGAGGTTCCTCGTTTTGTATCCGTACTGAAATTTGTCACTGTCTTTCATGGAGATAACCTAATAATGTCGTCCCCGATCAAAAACCGTTACGAGTTTCTTTGCCTCTTTGATTGCGAAAACGGCAACCCCAACGGCGATCCCGACGCCGGCAATGCGCCGCGCGTCGATCCCGAAGATATGCACGGACTTGTGTCCGATGTGGCGATCAAACGTCGAATTCGGAACTACGTGCAAATTGCGCGGGGCAACAAATCGCCCAATGCAGTCTTTATTGAACAGGCTACAAACCTGAACCGGCCGATTGTCGTGGCTCACGAGGAGACGGGCAATCCGGAACCGACCCAAAAAGGAGCTTCGAAAGCCCAGGTCGAGAAAGCCCGCGATTGGATGTGTCGGCAATTTTACGATGTCCGAGCGTTCGGCGCGGTGATGAGCACGGGTCCCAACGCCGGTCAAGTTCGAGGCCCCGTACAGGTGGCCTTCTCGCGATCCTACGATCCGGTTCTCCCATTGGACGTTTCCATCACGCGAATGGCCGTGGCCGAAGACGTCAAGGGCGCGAAGTCAAGCGGCGATTATGTCAAATGGGAAAGCGAGCAAGACGAAGACAAGCTTCGCACGATGGGCCGCAAGTCGATCATCCCTTACGGTCTCTATGGGTGCCGCGGATTCATCAGCGCCTATCTCGCCGAGAAGACCGGTTTCAGCGAGGATGACCTCGAATTACTGTGGGAGGCCCTGAAAAACATGTACGAACATGATCGCTCGGCCAGCAAAGGACTGATGACCGTCCAAAGGCTGTTCGCGTTCAAGCACGTCGGCACCGACACCGACAAGGATCAACGGGCGCGGCAGGCCATTCTTGGCTGCGCGCCGGCCCACGCGTTGTTCGATCTAGTCAAGGTTGCCAAGAAACCCGAGGCCGTCAGTCCTCGCTGCTTCGGCGACTACACAGTCACGGTCGATCGTGACAAGTTGCCGGCTGGCGTCGAGTTGCTCGAACTGCTCTAAGCGTCCATGGCAGTGCAACGGCACGACGCGGGAATGCATCGATTTACCCCGCGCCGTGCCTCCATTTGTGTTGGAGGACTCGCCGATGTACGCCGAGGACGATTGGTTGCCGATTTCCGCGTTGCAGCACTTGGAATACTGTCCCAGGCGGTGTGCACTGGTGCATGTCGAAGGGGTATGGGCCGACAATGCGCAAACCGCCGAAGGACGCACGTTGCACGAACGGGCTCATGAAGCAAAAAGCGAAAACGTCGGCGACATTCGGGTTGCCCGCCAATTACGGCTGTGCTCGCGAGAACTTGGGCTCTTTGGCATTGCGGACGTCGTCGAGTTTCGGCCGACTGAAAGCCTTGACGAACGAACGCTCACGCTGCCAGATTCGCTAAATCGCTGGACTGCGATGCCTGTCGAATATAAGCGAGGGCGTCGCAAACCGGAAATTTCCTATATGGTGCAGCTCTGCGCCCAGGCCCTTTGCCTCGAAGAAATGCTTGGCGGCTTGGTGCCCATCGGCGCGCTCTACCACGGCCAAAGCCGACGGCGCCAAGTGGTGCAATTCGACGTGGCGCTCCGCACCCGCACATGGAACCGCGCCCACGAACTGCATCGGCTGGTGGAATCTCGTATTGTGCCTGCGCCCAACTACGGTCCGAAGTGCAAGTATTGCTCGTTGGTCGGCCGATGTATGCCAAAGCTTTCCCGTGCGCGTTCGGCGCGAGATTACGTGGCTAATGAAATCCGAACTATCGCGGGAGATCCAATGTGAAAAAGCATGACAACACGCTCTACGTAACGAGTCAGGGGACCTATTTGGCTCGCGACGGCGCCAGCGTCCTGGTTCGCATGAAAAAGGAGACGCGGCTGCGTGTGCCAATCCACAATCTCGGCGGCATCGTATGTTTTGGCAACGTCGGATGCAGCCCCTTTTTGATGGGTCTCTGCGGCGAGCAGGGCGTGAGCTTGTCGTTCCTCACGAAAAACGGCCGGTTTCTAGCTCGAGTCCTCGGATCGCAGACCGGCAACGTCCAGCTTCGCCGCGCGCAACACCGTGCGACGAGCGATCTTTCGACGGCCGCCGACTTTGCCCGCAATATCGTAGCGGCGAAAATCGCCAATGCTCGTACCGTACTTCAACGAGGCCGACGAGATCATCCCGACCGCGTTCTTTCGCAAAACGTCGAAGCCACCATTCGTCGTCTGGGTGATCTCATTAAAGGGCTTGAACGCTCCATGTCTCTGGATGAAGTGCGCGGCGTCGAAGGCGAAGCGGCGCGATGGTACTTCGGCGCCTTCGACGATTTGATCCTTCAGCAAAAGCAGGCGTTTTTCTTCCATGAACGAACTCGCCGCCCGCCACGTGACAACATGAACGCCCTGTTGTCTTTCCTCTATGCCATACTCACCCATGATGTTGCCGCCGCATGCCAGTCCGTGGGGCTCGACCCGCAGATGGGGTTTTTGCATGGCGATCGACCGGGCCGAGCGTCATTGGCCCTTGATTTGATCGAAGAGTGTCGTCCGATGATCGCTGATCGTGTGGCTCTTTCTCTGGTCAATCGACAACAAATTGAAGAACGCGGTTTTACACGAACCGAAACTGGAGGCGTTGAAATGAATGATGCAACGCGGAAAACTGTTCTCGTTGGTTATCAGAAACGAAAGGATGAAGAAATCTTGCACCCGTTTCTAAAGGAAAAGATCACCCTTGGGCTCCTTCCACATGTACAGGCAGGACTCCTGGCCCGCTGGCTTCGCGGTGAACTGGACGCCTATCCGTCGTTCTTCTGGAAATAACCGATATCATGTTGGTCCTGGTAACTTATGACGTCAATGTGGAGACATCCGAGGGACGCCGTCGTCTGCGACACATTGCAAAGATTTGTAAAGATCACGGACAGCGTGTGCAACACTCCGTCTTCGAATGTCTGGTTGACCCGGCGATGTGGGTGTCACTTAAAGCAAAACTGGAAACAGAGATCGAACCGGAAACGGACAGTTTGCGGTACTATTTTCTGGGCAGCAATTGGCAACGTCGCGTTGAGCATGTCGGCGCAAAACCCTCCTATGATCCCGAAGGGCCTCTGATCGCATAGCTGTTCCGCGAACCTGGAGTGCTGAAAAATGATCGGGAGGTTCGCGGTGGACGTTACCTATGATTTGGCCAAATGTTAGAGTAAATTCGACATTGTCGAAGCGATCCTTATAGATCATTGTTGTTGCCGTTCGCGGAACTTACTTGGCAACCCCTTGCAACAAAAGAAGTTAGCGACGACAGAGTCGCCCGTCACGCACGGGCGTGGATTGAAACGGCGTCGTCCGAGAGCGGCAGCGACGACGACACGGTCGCCCGTCACGCACGGGCGTGGATTGAAACTTTGGATAAATTAGCCGACCATTATGGGACAAAGTCGCCCGTCACGCACGGGCGTGGATTGAAACGATGTGCCTGGCGATTGGGATCAACTCATGCTTGGTCGCCCGTCACGCACGGGCGTGGATTGAAACCGGTTGATGGAGAGTGGTTCGTTAGCGTATCTGGGTCGCCCGTCACGCACGGGCGTGGATTGAAACATAGAGGCGTAGCACACCCGCCCTCGCCGAGGGGTCGCCCGTCACGCACGGGCGTGGATTGAAACGGTACGGAACGCAAGGGGGTGTTTGGGATAAACGGTCGCCCGTCACGCACGGGCGTGGATTGAAACCACGACCTCGAACCGCGATGTACCACCTCGGTCGGTCGCCCGTCACGCACGGGCGTGGATTGAAACTTACGCCCAGCAACACTGAATTAGGACACTACCCGTCGCCCGTCACGCACGGGCGTGGATTGAAACTGGCAGACTTTAGCATCACATCTCGCGCCCACGTAGGTC
>JBDKTJ010000144.1:0-6958 GCA_039698075.1 Thermoguttaceae bacterium
CCGGCTCTTGGGGCAAGTCCGTCAACCGGACCGCAAATTCGCGGGGGACCGTATTCTTGCCCGACACGCGACCGGCCATGGCTTTGTAAGGGCGTTGTTCCAAGGGCGAGCCGTCCGGTCGCCACCACGGACGATCTTTCGAGGGATTTTCCGACACGCCAAGCAACTCCACCGTGACACCGCTGGGCAACCGAGCCTTGAATGACCTTCGGTCGGGCTCTGCCTGCCCAGGTTGCGGCGGAGTTGCAACAGGATTTCTGGCGGCCGTTTTCACCCACAAACCGATATTGCCATGAATGTATTCGAAAACCGGCTTTTCGTTTGCATCCTCACCCAAGCGACGGCGAAGTGCAAATAGCGGCATAATGCTGTCTTGCACCGTCAACCCCCGTGATTGGCCGAGATAGAATTTACGAACTAATTCAACTGCCCTGGCCGCTGCTCGCTCGTCCGGGAGGATATAGCCGATCTTCAGGGTCGGCTTGCCTTTCAATGTTCTCGTACCAACCAGCACTTTACCGATGCTCTGGTCCTTTTCCGGTGCGACCAGACGGTCCAAATGTTTCATTTCGGTGGCGATGTTGTTTGGAATATCAACAATGGGGCCGGATAGTCCTGCAAATAGCTCATTGGAGTCCGACATTCGCTCACAATCGACTCGCACCAGCACTATTTGTTTGTCTTGCGAAACTTCGGTGACACGAAGTGAAACGTCCCCTGCTTGCTTGTTAATGGAAGTTTCAGAAAGATACGGAAGCCAAACGCCGGCCGGTTCGTAGACGCTCCACCAAAGGACGCCCGTAGTCAACAACAATGCTGCACCAATCAGCATCAGAAAAGCATGACCGTATGGGTACATCGAAAGCGAAGCAGGATCAATGCCGTGCTCTCGCGCCCAGTTGGTCGAGCACATGAATTTTGCCTGTTCTTTCCACCACAGTGGATAGAACGCCAGCCCGATCATCAAGACACTGGCGGCAATAATCCAATTCAAAGGAACCGGAATCGGGGTGTAGAAGGCGATTGCCATCGGGGAAGAGACCGTGACTGCGTTCCAGATTCCGAACCATGCGCCATGCTTCCTAGCCGCCGATCTCTCGGCTTCCGTCATGTGCGAGATAATCTCGTGCGATTTCAGACACCACCAAGGACGCTTGGGAGTACCGAAGAACTGCCCTGGTGCACCACTGGCTTTGTCTGTGCTTGGGTAGGGCGGTTGCTCGATATTTGACGGTAATGCACTGGCGGAGCCAGTGGCACCCAAGCGGATGGACGCAGTTGCCCAACGTCCTACGTGAAAAACAATCCAACCGTCGATCAGCAACGAAAGCGGCAATGTTGGAATCAAAATGATTTCAAGGCTTGGTTCTCCAACGAACCACCACGTCAAGCTCCAATACCAGGTCCAAGCCAGTAGCGCATCGATCGCCAGAAGTGGAAAAAATACCATATCGAAGATTGCCCATCGCTGGCCACCAATGCGTCCTGCGGAATGGCGAATTTCGGCCAGAGCTTTGAAGCCGAAAAATGTTGTGCCGAATGGGGCAACCAAGCTGAATATCCACAAAAGCCCCTGCAGGCCATCGATACGGCCTGGCGGACCACGCAACACGCTGAACGTCACAAATGATGTGGCAAAGACCACCCAGCTTGCTCCCAAAACAGCGTATCGTGAGGTTTTAGGGGCCGTCTCGCCTTTGGGGACGTCATGGATCGAGGTGACCGGCGGCGTCGCGGCGATCGTCTCGACGCGGGTCTTCAAGTCGTGAACTTGTTGATAGCGACGCTCGGGCAGTTTTTCCAATGCCTTCAGCACGACCTCGTCGAGCCGCACGTCGATCTGCACTTTTTGCGACGGCGGTGCAAAATGGCCGGTCGGCAGCTCGCCGGTCAACATCTGATAAAACACCACGCCCAACGAATAAATGTCGGCCCGATGATCGACGGCCGTCGGCTGCGCGATCTGTTCGGGCGCCATGTAACGCGGCGTGCCCATGATTTGGCCGGCGACAGTAAGCAGGGGATTAGGGATTGGGGATTGGGGATTAGAGGAACAGCCCTCACCCTGACCCTCTCCCGGCGGGAGAGGGGACGACGCACTGGCCACTTTTTTCCCGACCAGTTTTGCGATGCCGAAATCGGCGATTTTCACCCGGCCCTCTTTGTCCAACAAAATGTTTTCCGGCTTGATGTCGCGGTGCACGATGCCGTGATCGTGGGCGTATTGCAACGCGTCGCAAATCTGCGGCACGATGGCCAACGCCTCGTCCGACTGCAACTTGCCGGTGTCCATCAGTTGTCGAAGGTTTAGGCCGTCGACATATTCCATGACGAAGTAGTAGAGGGGGCTGGGGGCGGGGGCCGAGGGACGGGGGACGGACGGAGACGCGCCACCCTCACCCTGGCCCTCTCCCGGCGAGAGAGGGGACGAACTGCTGACCACCGACCACGGACCACTGACCACCGCTTGGCCGAAATCGTGCACCGCCACGATGTGCGAATGGCTGAGCATCGCCATCGCCTTCGCCTCGCGCGCAAAACGTTCGGCAAACGTCGGTTCTTGACCGATGCGGGGCGAGAGAATTTTGAGCGCCACGAGCCGATCGAGCCGCCGTTGCCGGGCTTTGTAGACCACGCCCATCCCGCCCCGACCGATCAGCTCCAAAATCTCCAGGTCGGGAAACGACGCCGCCAATTGGTCCGGCTGCGGCGGCGCGACTCGTTCGCCATGGCCATAGGTGTCGGTCTCCAGCCCGCGCTTCAAAAGACAGCCCGGACAAAGCCCCTGCGGCTCATCGCCCGACAACTGAGCCCCGCATTCGACGCATCGGTGTTCGTCGCCCATAAAAAAGTTTCCTTCTGTCTCTTTCAGAAGGAAATCGAGGAAAAGGTTACACGGTTTTTTGCATCCGGTCCCCTCTCCCACCGGGAGAGGGTTAGGGTGAGGGCAACGAAAGCCGAGAACGCCTTGTCAGACTGGCACGTATTCGTGGATAAGCCCCCTGCAAACGTTCCGTTCCTAAATAGATCCACACAATAGCGAAAGTGGCGGCGGGCGAAAACCGCCGACAATTGCGTGGTTTTTCGGTGACGCACCACTTTCGGTCTTCCGCGGTTTTATTTAGAATTTACTGCAAACAACTCCAAAGATACCGAATTTCGTCGTCGATCTCCTCGGACGAGGCCACGGTCTGGGCGATTTCCTCGCGCAGCAGTTGGCGATACCGTCGCCGCAGCCGGTGGACGGCCACTTTGACCGCGCCCTCGGTCATGCCCAACTCCGCAGCCGCCTCGGCATAGCCGCTCGATTGCCGACCGGTGGTCAGATATTGCTTCAACCGGTCAAAAACCGCCGGACCGCCGTTGAGCACATACGACTCCGCTTGAAGCCGGGCCAACACCTGATCCAAAACCGTCAAGGCCCAATGACGCTCGAACAGTTTTTCCGGCGTCAGCGTGTGGAACGGTTCGCGTCGATAGCGGGTCTCGGCCTGCCCGGCGTCGAGCGAAAGAATCGGCTTGCCGCCGCCGCGTTTGACGGCTTTGTCCCGATCGGCCGCATTGGCCAGAAAATGCTTGAACGAGGCCAGCAAAAACGCCCGAAACCGCCCGCGCCGCCGATCCACGTCCGCCAGAAAATTCGGCGACACCACGCGCAAGAAAAACTCTTGCGTCAGGTCTTCCGCCTCATGCACCTCGCGCCCATGACGACGCACGTAGGCGTACAACGGAACCCAATACATGCGGCAAAGCTCGGCCAGCGCGGTGGATGCCTTGGGCGTCGGATGACCGCCGGCCGCATCGAGCACCAACGTCCATCGCGTGGCGGTGAAACCCGCGGGATCGGAACGTCCGGTGGTCGGGTTGGACGGAGGCATTGCCATAAAAAAAGCCCGGGGCACGAAGACGCCGCCTGCAAGAACACGATCCCAAGCCGGCCGTCACGCCTTGGCGACCGCCGAACGCCGGCTGTATCGATCGAGCACGTCGTGCGAGCCGTGGCGGGAAGGCTTCTCGTCGCCGAAATTGGCCAAGAACCGATGCCGCCCGATGCCGATCTCGTCGCCGGGCCGCAACGTGGCCTTCTGAGAAATCCGCACGCCGTTGATCACCGTGCCCAGTTTCGTCCCCAAATCCCAAACCGTCAGCAGCCCATCCGCATCGTCGATCATGCACTGATAATGACCGATCGCCGAATCGTCCAGACAAATGTCCGCGCCGGGATCCAGGCCCACAATCACCGGAAATTGATCGAGAACGATCGAAGGTTTTTCAGAATCCAAATGAATCAGTTCGAGCTTCATCCCGGGCTCCTTCCGCCACGAAGCCGCCCCAACGCTAAAACAGGTCCACACGGTCGCAAACGCGCCGGTGGGCGTAGACCGCCGACCAATGCGCGGCTTTCAAATCACGGATCACTTTCGATTTTCCGCGGTTTTATCCAACACCTTCAGCATACCAATTATAAGCCGAGGGCTCAATCATCGGGTGAAAACTGCCAATATAATGGAGAAGATGGGTATTCTGGGTTGCGATATAGGCGTCTTTTTCGCCATGCGCCCAGCTCACGATAGGTATAGCGGGTGCCATGGTCACGCTTGCGTGGCCATGGTGCGGTTTTCTCGGGAAAACATGCCCACGGTAAGCGTGGGCATGGCACCCAACCTATTTTTAACGCGGCCTAGCCCGCATAAAGCTTGGTGACCAGCGTGACCACATAGTACGTCACCGAACCGACGACGCCGGCCACGGGAATTGTGAGCACCCAGGCCCAGACGATGTCGACCGTCACGCCCCAACGGACGGCGCTGAGGCGTCGCATCGCTCCGAAGCCGACGATCGAACCGGCGATCGTATGGGTGGTGCTGACGGGAATGCCCGCAGCGGCGGTGGCGAACAACGTCACGGCGGCGCCCGACTCGGCGCAGAACCCGCCGAACGGATCGAGCTTGGTGATTTTCGAGCCCATGGTTTTGACGATCCGCCAGCCGCCCAGCAGCGTGCCCAAGCCCATCGCCGTGTGACAGATCAACACGATCCAAAACGGAATGCCCGTAAACGACTGATCCTTCCAGACGCTCGAATAAAGCAGCAGCGCGATGATGCCCATCGTCTTTTGCGCGTCGTTGGTTCCGTGGCCGAGGCTGTACAGGGCGGCGGAGACCAGTTGGCCCTTGCGGAACAGCTTGTCGACCCGTCGCGGCGTGGAGCGATAGAACAACCAGCTCATCAAAACGCCCATCGTGAAGCCGAGCACCATGCCGATCAGCGGCGACAGGACGATGAACAGCGCGATCTTGAACAGTCCGCCCAGCAACACGGCGCCGACGCCCGCCTTGGCCACGGCGGCGCCGGCCAATCCGCCGATCAGCGCGTGCGACGAACTGGTCGGAAGGCCCAGATACCACGTGGTCATGTTCCAAAGAATCGCGCCCAACAGACCGCTGAGAATCATCGGCGTGTCGACCACGTCGGGGTGCACCACGCCTTTGCCGATCGTCATGGCCACGTCGGTGCCGAACACGTAGGCCGCGATGAAATTGAACATAGCGGCCCAAACCACGGCCTGCAACGGCGTCAACACCCGGGTGGAAACGACCGTGGCGATCGAATTGGCCGCGTCGTGAATCCCGTTGGTGAAATCGAACGCCAATGCCAGCAAGATCACGACCGTGACGACGCCCGGAGCAATCATGGCCATCTGCCCGACATGATAGGCCGTGTAGCAGAGGCCCCAGACGGCGAACCCGGCAGCCAACAGACTCCAGATCACTTGGCGATTCATGGCCTCAGGCGTTCTCCAGCACGATGCCTTCGATCACATGAGCGACTTCTTCGGCCGCGTCCATCGCCAACTCGATCAGGTCGATGATCTCCTTCCACTTGATCACCAACAACGGCTCCATGCCGTTTTTAAAAATCGACGCCAACGCGATGTGATGCAGATGGTCGCCGAGGTTCTCCAATCGCTGAATCTCGATGCAATGCTCGACCACGCGATTCTGCTTGCGAAGATTGCGCAGATCGTGAACGGCGGCCTGCACGGCTCGAGCCAGATCGACGGCCACCTTGGCCATCGCGCACGCCTCCGGCAAAATCGAACCGACCTGATACAGCGCAATCCGCCGGGCCGCGTCGTCCAGATAATCGACGATCTCGTCCAACGCCAAAATCAACCGCCGCAAATCGCCGCGCTCCAGCGGCGTGATGAACGTCCGATGCAACAGCCGCATCGCCTCGTGCGTGGCCTTGTCGGCCTCATGCTCGAGATCCTTCAAAATCTTCGAGTATTCCTGCGGATCGCCGGACGACTCGAGAAACCGGCAAAACGCCTCGGAGGCGCGCACGATCACGTCGGTGTCGCGGTCGAAAAGATCGAAGAATTGGGGATTCTGTGGCAAAAAACGAAACATGCAACACCTCAATTTCGCGACAACGGAACTACCAATGTAGCCGTGCCGCGGCCGACTGACAAGGACCGCCGACCGGCAATCGGACCGCAGCGCCCTCGCAAAATCGCAAGCCGCCGGACGACGCTCGAAAACGACGAGACCCATGCAAAAACAGGGGGCGACAGTCCCAAACACTGCCGCCCCCTGCGGTTCACTCTTTTTCCGAGTCACTCCAACCGAGCGACTCTACTTCTTCGCCTTGATGGCGGCCTGCGCGGCGGCCAGCCGGGCGATCGGCACTCGGTACGGGCTGCAACTGACGTAGTTCAGTCCGCTGCGATAGCAGAACTCAACGCTCGCCGGATCGCCGCCCTGCTCGCCGCAGATGCCGACCTTCAAATCGCCGCGGGTCGAACGGCCCTTTTGGACCGCCATTTGAATCAACTGACCCACGCCGTTCTGGTCGATCGTCTGGAACGGATCGGCCTCCAAAATGTTCTTGTCGAGGTAATCGCCCAAGAACCCGCCGATGTCGTCCCGGCTGAACCCGAAGCTCATCTGCGTCA
>JBDKTJ010000145.1:0-22394 GCA_039698075.1 Thermoguttaceae bacterium
CGAACACGCTTTGCCGGTTGTTCGCGGTGGTGATGCCCATGTCGGGCACCTGATAGACGATCATGTCGTTGGGCCGGGCGATGCCGTCGACCCAAAAGCCGTTCCAGCCGGCCTTGAACGTGACGGCTCGGGTGATCATGTACTTGGCCTCCACGCGAAGCTCGACCAACGGGCTGAACTCGTTGATCGTTTCACGGTGCGAGTACGCGCTTCCTTCCCACGCCCAAGGCTTCATGATCGTATTGGGCGAACCGAGGTAGCCGAACTGGCCGTCTTGGACGATGTTTTGCATGTTGAAGCCCGCCATGAAGCGGCCTTCCGTCGAGAAGGTCCACCGACCTTGCTGTTTGAAGTACCGGCCGCCGATTTGTGGCCCGATGATGTGGTTGTCGCCTGCGGTCTTCCAATAGGTGTTGTCGTCCAACACTCCGCCGTAGCCGTGGACGATGAACGTCTCGTCAAACTCGAAGTAACGGGCGCCAAGGAACAACTCGACGTTGCCGCCGTCGTGGAACGTGTGCGAACGACGCAGGTACGACGCTTCTACGCCCCAGGCGTCCACTTTGTCGTGGATCGTAACTTGGTCGAACGTGACAGGCAGATTGTCCACCACGTCCACCAGATAGGTGTCGGTGCCGCTGACCACCGTTCCGGTGCCGATTCGACCATAAAGAAGTCCATGGCCGGTGGTCGGGTCGACTTCGTCGTTGAGTAAGACGCTGACGTTGTTTGCGATCGCCTTCTGACTGCTCGGTCCAAGTCGGAAAATGCTGACGAGCCAGCCGTTGTTGTCTTCGACCCGACCAAACTCGAATCGCTGGCCCGCTTGAAACTCCGCTTGCAGGTCGTCGGTATGTTCCGTGCTCGTCTGCGCATAGACATTCGCTATGGGATACCGATCCTTCGGACCGACGATCACTTGGCTGATGCTGGTGGCGACTTCGCGGTAGCCGGTTATTCCGATCAGGGCCTTTTTCGGCGCGGGAATAGACCAGTACAGGCCGTCGAACGCGAAGAAATAGCCTTCATTCGGCGGATTGCCGCCGCCGTACGTGCTGGTGTCCGCCGGTGCGAACAACTGCATCCCCAATGGCCCCTGGGCAAACGCCGGATATGCCAAAAAGGTCGCAAGAAGTGCGATGGCGATGCGTGAACTGGTGCGATTGATCGGCATGGTTTTCATCCACCTTAATCTGCGTCCAATAGTAGGGACGTCCCGCAGACCCACCCTGTGCCGAGAGGGTCTGTATTCCAGACGTGACGATAATATCGGACATGGCGGTCAAGGGAGTTGAGTAAGAAAGGCAAACTCTGCCGAAAAATCCTGAGGAAGCACGTCCGAAGAGGGGGCGGCGGTTGTGATGGCAAAACGGAGCCCCTCAAAGGTGGTTTGTTCAAATCACCCAAGGGGCACAGTATCCGTGCCTTCATAACAACGCGACTCCGTCGGGGGGAGGTGAGAATAATACCGCCAGCCCGGGAATTTTCTTGACATCGTTTTGCCGCCCAATCAAGATGAAAAAACGTTAGCCAGAAAATACGTAAAGTGGGGAAGACCTGAAAAACTCTGACTTAGGACGACTTTATAGGGTAGAGTTTAGCTATCTTCTCTTTTTTCATCTTTTCGTTTGACAAATTCGGGGATAGCCGTTCAAATGTAGGGAATGTGTGGGCTATTCGGCGCGACAGGGCGCACTTTTTGGGTCGTGGCCTAAACACTCACACATTAAATGGGCGCAGCATGGCGAATCAAACGTCGGCGTTCCGCTTGTTTGCCGGGGATCTTCTGCAAACACTCTGGCGGCGTGCTTTTTCTTGGCGGGTTCGCGCAACCCGTTCGCTTGGGGCCAACGCGATTTCGTGGGAGTCTCGTTCTTTCATAAGGTGAACATGTCGGCGGGGAGATTGGGTTCTCCGTTTCAGCAAAGGCGAAAGCACTTTTTCGCAAGGGGATGACAGTTATGTCGCAGTTGAAGACATCGAAGAAGCGGACCTTTGGCAAGGCGTGGGAGCGGATTTGGGACTCCTTGACCGGCAATTCGCGATCCTCGTGCCAAGATCGCAAGCCGCGTCGGCTGGTCGTCGATCCGTTGGAAGCCCGCCAACTGCTGAGCATCACGGCAGGCGGGGCCAGCGACGTGCTGATCAACCAAACGGCCATCAATTCCTTGTATGTCCAGGAAGCTCAGGATCAGCTCACCGGCGCCAACTCGGCGGCGCTTTCCGGCAAGTCGGTGGCGATCGACAACAACGGCGACTTCGTCGTGGTTTGGAGCCGCAATGACGGCGTGTACCAATATGATGCCTCGGGCAAGGTGGTGGGCGTCGAGAAAGATCCGGCGACCGGCGTGGCGATGACCGACTACAACGTCTACGCCCGATACTTCACCAGCGCCGTTCAACGGGTCACGCTGGCCGACGGCACCAGCAGTTTCTCGCTGCAATACAGCGGCACGGCGGTCCAGCAGATCACCTTCAGTTCCGACACCTCGCCCTATTCGACTTCAAAGCCCGCCATTTTCGGCAATTTCACGCTTTGCTTCGTCGATCGGTCGGGAAACATCTACACCGGCATCGCGGCGGGATACGACGAAAACGCCGATATGAGCGACAATGTGCAGGTGATTCAGAGCGCGATCAACGACATGATCGCCAGCGGAGCCACGATGCTTGCGGGCACCGTCGTCGTGGGCGTGGACGCCGACACGTATCAAATCTACTACGGCAACGCGTCGGCGGGACAATTCGGCAATTCGACCACAACGGATCCGCAAGCCAGCATGGTAGTGGCGAGCACCAGCTTCACCAGCGGCTATCTGCCGGCGGTGAACGTCACGACGATTCGCGAGCCGGGCACCACGATCACCATTCAGGTGTCGAACGACCCGACGTTGACGGCCGCACAGAACATGGCCCAAACGGCCTCGAACATCGAGTATGCGTTTGCCAACACGTCGGAAGACGTCTCGACCGCGCCGATCGTGTTCGCGCCCGACGGCTCGATTAAACCCGGCGTTTCGCCCGCCGGACCCTATTACACGACCGAGACGACGCGAGTGGCGTTGCCAGGCGTTACCGTGACGGCTCGCAGCGAGACCGAGTTCGACATCACCTTCACCGGCGACCTGGGCAAGTTGGAGCAGCCGTTGCTGAACGTCGTCAACTCCACGGTTGTCGGCGGCGTCACGGTTGACTACGAGATCAGCGGCGCCAAGGTGCAGATCATCAAGCAGTCGAGCGACGAGTTCCGCGTCAACGCGGCGGAACCCGACAACCTCAACACGAACCGCGTCGACGTCTACGACCAGAAAAACGCTCAAGTGGCGATAGACTCCGACGGCGACTTCGTCATCACCTGGGTGGGCACGGTCCCCGACTCGACGACCGCCGGCAGCGTCACGGACATCTTTGCCCGACGGTTCTCGGCGGCCGGTTATATGACCGAAGTCGAAAACGTCACGCTCACGATTCCCACCGGAATCACGGTGCTGACCGGCGACTTTACGTTGAACGTGCAGAAGAACGGAAGTTTGTTGACGACCAGCGCCATTGCATTCACGTTTAACAACACCACTGCGGCAACACTGGAACAATCGCTCTCGGACACGGCCGAGAACGTGCGTCAGGCCCTGATCGGCCTCGGCTATGATTCGGAAACCACCAGCGTGACGTACACCTGGGACGGTTCAAACAATATCGTGTTGCGGGTGTCGTTCGGCGGCGCCGACGCGGGCGTCTCAAACCATATCACCGGCTGGACGCCTTCCGCTTCGCTGGCGGCGGTCATCCCGCAATTTGCGACCGAGGCCGACGACACGGTGTCGTTCTTCGCCGATATGGACCATACGTTCAACGACGGTTCGGCCGAAACGGTCGTTCAGGGCGTTCGCGCCCTGGGCGACGCCTTCCGGGTCAACACGGTCACGACCAACGCACAGAGCAATGCGTCGATCGGCATGGACGGCGACGGCAACTTCACCATCGCCTGGCAAGGCGTGGGCCAGGACTTGAGCTACTTCAACAACATCCGGGCGCAACGCTACGATCGCGACGGCAACCGGCTGGGCGACGAGTTCCAAGTCAACACGACGGACAACACGTCGATCAACTTCAACCCCTACGTCGCCATGAGCGACGACGGCGTGCTCGCCATCGGCTGGGACAACACCAACGACGCAAACTACTATCTGTACGGCACCATCGGGGTTTTGGTTTGGGCCAAGGTGTACGATCAAAACGGCGCCGTGCTGTTGCAGCAGTTTGGCGCGGGCAGCGGCGACATCACGGGCATCGACTTCGACTCGGCCGACAATTTCGTCATCGGCTGTTGGGTTGGGACCACAAGCGACAACACCAACGGCGGCTCAAACCTCCTCTCCGCCGACGTGTTCGTCGAGGAATGGAGCATCACCGGCGCGGTTCTCCGGTCGCAATTTCGAGCCAGCAGCGCGACGTTTACGCTCACCGACTCAGATTTTTGGCCAAACAACCAGCTCGGCGGCCAGCCGGTGATCGACGCCGACGGCGACATCACGGTCGTCTACACCGGTTTCGGTCCGGACGTGAGCGAATACGCCACCGTAGACTACTCGGCCTTCAGCGATTCCCTGTCGCTGGCCGGAAACGCCGGCTTGTCGCTTTACCTTAACTGGTCGAATTATTCCACCGGCATTTCCAACAGCAGCGGAGACGTCGACAGCGAGATCGACGGCGTCCTGTCCGTCATTCAGACGTCGATGAATCAGGGACCGACTCTCGCCCTCCTCCTCGGATCGACAGGAAGCGGAATCTCGGCCACCGACAAGTCATTTTATGCCGTGATGCAGTCCAAGTGGACCGGCACCCACGATATCATGATCGACGGCGAGACGATGACCGGTGCAACGGTCCGGGCTCTCACCGACACGGAACGCGCGATCATTGACGTGATCATTCGTAACTCTGGGTATTCACGCGACAAAATTATTCCGCCAGGCTGCGACGTTTATTGCATTGAAAACGTCACGCGATCCACTACGCCGACGGGGCATGCCGCGGGCGCCACCATCATCGACCCGACCACCACGTTGTCGTCGATGGAAAAAAACAGCATGTTGGGACGCATCCGCGCCATTCTGGAAAGCGAGATTGGCCTGCTCCGCGGTGCGGCCAACGACGTGCTGTACAGCCAGTTTGACTCCGATCCGACCTCGGGCAATGCGTCGTGCAACGTCCTTTCGAGCGACGACGTGGCCAACAACACCCGCGACGGCTCCAACTCGCGATGGCTGCTCACTCTCGATCCGAACGCCACGAGCGGCACCTTCACGCTCCGTGTAACCAACAGCAAGAACATTTACGTCGACGTCGTCATCACTCCGGCATTCTATCCGAATGGCGGCCCGATCGATCCCGACAAAACGATCAAGATCATCCACGACACGTTGTCGGCCCTGCCGACCATGGGCGTCAATTGGCCGCAGAAAGACTTTACCCATCTTTTCGAGGGCTCGCTCCAGGTTCGTCTGCTGTCGACCGCGGAGTTGACCACTCGGACAGGAACCAACTGGGATTCGACTGCCTACGGCATTGACGGCAGTTCGTACGTCTATGAGATCACCTTCTTGGGCGAACTCCACGATTCGCGCGTCAGCATCTCGTTGGCGCCCGACGGCAATAAACTGAAGCTCGCCAAGATTCGAACGCCTGAAATCCAGCAACTGGTGTTCGATCCATCCGCCGACGGCGACTCGTTCACCATCACGTTCAACGGCCAGACGAGCGGACCGATTAAGTTCGACACTTCCAATTTGGCCGCCCTGGAGGCGCGAGTGCTGACGGCGTTCACCACCCTCGGTTACCCGAACCTCGGCGTTTACTCAGGAACAAAAGTCACCGTAACGCAAGACGGCACCACCCACAATTACGTCATCTCGATCACCTTTGATGGCCTCAGCGACGGCGTCGACTGGCCGGATATGGTGGCCGTCGACGTGACCGACCCGACGCAAATCATCCTTTTCGGGGAGGCACAAAAAGGAGTCACGGCGGACAAGACGACCGACGCCGCTGCGCCGAACATGGCATGCGAGACCTACGGTACGCCCGGCACGTCGCAATACTCCGCCTCGGCCGCCATGTCCTCCGACGGCAGCTTTGTCTCGGTCTGGAACCAAGCGTCCAACGGAGTCACAAACCTCTACTTCCGCACGTTCACGGAAAGCAACGACACCTCCGGCGCCAAAGTCACCGACTTCTTGCTCTCCGGCGGCGACCGACTGAACAGCAACGAAACTGTCAACGTCGGGCTAAAGCAAATCGTCGTCGGCTTCGATCAACAGTTGATGACCGACGGCGACAACGGCGTTCTGAACACCGACAACTGGGCGTTGATGTGCGACGGCGTTCTGATCAGCAATGCGATCGATTTTGTGTCGTTCGGCCTCAACGAGGGATATTGGGAAGGCCTCGGCACGGCGGCCAGCAACAAGTGGGAAGCCGTCATCACGTTCAACACCGACGCATTCGCCAACGGGCTGACGAACGGCCATTACCAATTGGTTGCCAAACGCACGATTTTCGACGTCAACGGCAACCCCCTAGCCAGCACGGGTTACAACGTCAACGGCGCCGATTTCAGCCGGAGCTTCGACGTCCTGCTGCCCACCGGCACGGAAACGATCGTCAACGACACGGTGATCGACGGCAGCCAGGTGACCACCTCGCAGGCCACGGCCAGCGACGCCGACGGCGATTCGATCGTCGCCTGGGCCACTCAGTCCGGCCAGACGCTGACGTTTACGTTTTCGTCGCCGCCGACGTCGAATTCGTGGTTCCGATTGCAGGTCGACAGCGTAAAAACAAACAATATCCAGTTCGTTTCGGCCGGTACGGCGTTGACCGCCAGCAACATCCAGGCCGCCTTGAGCAAGTTGAGCGTTTTCGGCAAGCAGGTGCCCAACCTGACGGTCACCTACAACAGTCTCAAGTCCAACACCACCACCTACGTGTTCGACTTGGTATACGGGCCGCTGTCGACCGTGACGGTCCACCCGACGATCACCCTGACCACCCCGGCAGGCAGCATGACGCGGTTGCCCACCGGCACGACGATGAATGCGACGCCGCCGGCCACCAGCGGCACCGTGTTTGCCACGATCTACGACGTCACTTGGGGGACCGACGCCTCTGGCAACCGTGTCGAATTGTCCAAGACGGCGCACGTGGTGCCCATCACGACGAACATCACCGCCAGCGATGTCGCCGTGGCTTGCGACGACGCGGGCAATTTCGTGGTCACCTGGTCGCAGATCGACACGGACGGGAGCGGCTGGAACGTTCACGCCGCCCTTTATAATTTCGACCGCACCGTACGGAACGGCAAGAGCGATTTTCGCGTCAATTCGACGCCGACCAATACGCAAAACAACGCCGCCGTGGCGATGGATTCGGACGGCGACTTCACCGTCACGTGGCAGAGCTATCTGCAGGACGGCAGCGGATACGGCGTCTACGCCACGCGCTACGATTCCAACGGCAATTCGACCGGCGGCGTCAACGAGCGCAATCTGCTGACGTTCGACGTCAAGTTCACCGGCACGTTCCAATTGACTTGGAACGGCACGACGAGCACGACGCGCGTTCGATTCGACGGCAGCGTCGACGACAGCGACGACGGCACGCTCCTGGCTCAGTTGAGGACCGCCTTGCGCGAAATCGGCCTCATCGCCGTCGAAAACGATCCCAATCAGGTTGTCACGATCAGCAAAGTGAGCGGCACGCAGGTGCGCATCGAGTTCATCAACGCCAAGGGCAACTACGATCAACTTGGCATCACGGTCGACGGCGTCACGCCGGATTCCGGCTCCAGCGGCACGGTGACCGCCACGACCGAACGCGAAGGCGCGCTGCCCGAGTTCCTGGTCAACGACACGACGATCAACGACCAGTCGGACCCGGACATCGCCATGGATGACGCGGGGAATTTCGTCATCACGTGGACCAGCTACGGCCAGGGCGGCGACAACGCCTATGAATCGAACATCTATTCGAAGCTGTTCACGGCCTCGTCGGGCTCCGACACCGGCTCCCAGTTCAACATCACAGTCCACTTCAGCGGCGGACTGTCGACCAGCCAGCAGTTGGTCTTCGCCGAAGCGGCCGCGCGTTGGGAATCGATCATCGTCGGCGACGTCGCCGATGTGATGACCGGCACGGGCTACATCGACGACATCTTGATCGACGCCAGCGGCGTCTACATCGACGGGGAAGGCGGCATCCTTGGCCAGGCCGGTCCCACCGGAGTTCGGACCGGTTCGTATCTCCCCTACAGCGGCATCATGCAGTTCGACACGGCCGACTTGGCCGACATGGAGTCCGAAGGCTCGCTCCTGGACGTGATCACCCACGAAATGGGACACGTGCTCGGATTCGGAACCATCTGGACCGACCTGAACCTGTTGACCGGGGCCGGCGGCGACGATCCTGAGTTCACCGGCAGCGGCGCCGTGGCCGAATACAACAAAGCCTACGGCCTCACGGCGACGTCCGTGCCCGTCGAAAACACCGGCGGCGACGGCACGCGCGACAGCCACTGGCGCGAGTCCGTGTTCGGCAACGAACTGATGACCGGATGGATCAACTCCGGAACGAACGTCTTGAGCCGCATGACGGCCGCCTCGATGGGCGACCTCGGCTACGAAGTGAACGTCAACGCCGCCGCGGTTCAGATGCTGTCGAACCTCTCCGACGACGACGTTCAGGTCGGCGACCTTTACGGCCATCTGGACGTTCTCCAAACGTCCTACACCTATGCCGACGCAGTCTCGGCCCTCACGGGCGGCGGCAAGGAGACCCTCGTCAACAGCACCGTCGCCGGCAACCAGCAATGGTCGTCCGTGGCGATGGACGCCGACGGCGATTTCGTCATCACCTGGACCAGCTATGGCCAAGACGGCGGCAGCAGCTCCACGACGGCCAACGGCGAGGACGGCGTCTACGCCCGGCGGTACAACGCCAACGGCACGGCGGCCAGCAGCGAGTTCTGCGTCAACACGTTCACCGAAGGCGACCAGCAGCATTCCGACGTCGCCATGAACGCCGCCGGCGATTTCGTCGTCGTTTGGCAAAGCTACCAGGACAAGTTCGGCACGACCGACACGCCTAACAGCTACGGCATCTACGGCCAGCAGTTCGTCCGCAACAGCCTGGTGTCTGCGACCACCGCGTACGGCAACAACGGCCAGTACCTGGAAGAGTTCGCCATCAACACGACCCAAGACGGCGATCAGCTCTACCCGAGCATCGCGATGGACGACAACGGCGATTTCATCGTCGTCTGGAGCGGCAACGGCACGCAAACCACCCCGAAAGACAATCAGGGCGTGTTCCTGCAAGCCTTCCGCCAACTGAAGGACACGACCGGGCCTCGCGTCATCGCCACGATCGACACGACGACCAGTACGCCCAACGTTCTCCTCGATGCGGAGACCGTCACCACCGCCGTGGCCACCATCAAGGTGACTTTCACCGAGATGTTGAACACCGAGAAGGCGGGCCAGGCCGGTTGGGCCCACAGCGTCTGGAACCCCGGCAATTGGAGCATCGCCCAGGGCGGGGCCAGCATCGCCGGCGGCGTCACGGTCAATGACTGCGTTTTCGACGACGCCACGAACACGTATGAAGTCGTTCTTCAGTTCGACATCGATCCGAAGACCATCGTGGCCGATCCGCTCGACTCGGGTTCTTATGTCTTGACGTTGAGAGCGAACGTTTGGAACGCCTTTGGCGTCGCGTTGGACGGCAACGACGATGGCACGGCGGGCGGCGATTTCCAGCGGGCCTTTACGATCAACACCGGCAGCGGCGGCGGCGGTGGCGGCGGTGGTGGCGGCGACATCCCTGGCCCAGACACGCCCGACCCGACCGAGACCGACACGCCCATCAACACGGGCTCCTTGCTCAGCGGGCAGGAACACGTCGCGACGGCCAGCAGCAGCAGCGGCTACATCATCGTCTGGGAAGACAGCGGCGTCATCTATGGCCAGCGTTACGACGCCACAGGCAAGGTGGTCGCTCTGTTGACGGCCAACACGATCTATGGAACCCATCCCGACGTGGCGATGAACTCGGACGGCGACATCGTCATCGTGTGGGAAGGTTACGGCAGCGATGGCAACTACGGCATTTTCGCCCGCTGCTACAACTCGGACGGAAACGTCAAGGGCGATCCGGTCCGCGTCAGCCAGATTTCGTGGGCCAAGCAAGAACGGCCCAGCGTCGCGGTCGCGGACAACGGCAATTTCATCGTCACGTGGACCAAGTACAACGTCAGCGGCAATCTCTTCGGCAACATCTACGGCCGCACGTTCCGCAGCAACGGCACCTCGTTGACCAATGAGTATCTCGTCAGCACGGACACCAGCCGTACGAACGTCAATTCGGATGTGGCTATTTCGAGCAGCGGCGGAGTCGTCGTCTGGGAAGGCTACAACGCGAGCAGCAACTGGGACATCTACGCCCAGCGGCTCCAGTTGCCCGCGACGACCGAACTGGACACTAAGGCGATCAATTTCCTTGGTAGTCAGTTCCTTGTCAACAGCTACGCGAACAACCTGCAGCAAGACCCCAGCGTCGCGGTCGACGACTCGGGCAACTTCGTGGTTTCCTGGTCGAGCTACCTGCAAGACGGCAGTCTCTGGGGCGTCTACGCACGACAGTTTTACGCCTCGGGCGCGGCTCGCACGTCCAGCGAATTCCGCGTCAATTCGGTCACGTCGAGCTACCAGTGGCAGTCCGACGTTTCCTGCGACAGCGACGGCAACTTCACGGTGACGTGGTCGTCGTACGGCAAGGACGACGTCCTACTGACCGACTACGGCGTGTACGCCCACATCTACACCGCCGCCGGCGGCGAGATGAAAGATTCGTCGGGCAACGTGATCGGCGAGTTCCGCGTCAACGCCACGACGGCCGGCAACCAGACGGATCCGGCCGTCACGATGACCGACAACGGCAACGTCGTGCTCGCGTGGCTTGGCCCGGTCTACTACGGCACGTCCGTTACGGCCGTCTACGCCCGGCTGGTCGGCCTGACTGACGCGGATGATTCCGCCAAAATCATCGTGGGCGATAGTCTGATTCTGGCCACGAGCGCCGGCACGGTCATCCGAAACAGCGATGGCACGCTCACGACACTTCACTCGTGGGCCGCCACAGACGTTTGCACCGGTGATTTCGACGGCGATGGCTACGACGATGACGTCGTGATCGCGTTGCACGGCTACGGAACGTGCCTGCGGTTGAACTACGCCGATTCCACAAGTTCGTGGAAGCTGCTGACCGGACTGGAAGCCAAGAACCTTGTCGCTGGCGACGTCAACGGGGACGGCGTCGATGAACTCACCGGCGACTTCGGCGTCGACGCCAAGAAGTTCCAATGGGGGCTGCTCCAATACACCACTGCCAACAGCAAGTGGGTGTGGCTAAACAAAAACAGCCCTACGACCGTTGCGATCGCCGACATCGACAGCAACGGTCAGGACGACCTCTTGGTCAGCTTCAAAGGTTACGGCACCTTCACCCAGATGAACAACGGTGCGTGGGCGTATCTGCATGGCACGGCCGCGTCGAGCATCACTGTGGCCGACATGGACGGAGACGGTCGTAGCAACGACATTGTTGTCGACTTCGACAGCTCCGGTTTGTGGGTGCGCTACAACGCCAACAACAGTTCCACGGCCAAGTGGGCAAGACTCAGTACGAAAAACGCGACGGCCATCGCGGCCGCCGACGCGAACAGCGACGGCAAGGACGAAGTCTTCGCCGATTTCGGCGCCTCGTCCGGCATTTGCGAATACGCCGTTGCGTCGGGCGCCTGGTCGAAGATCAGCAGCAACGTCAGCAACGGAACGATGACGGTCGCCGACGTCAACGCCGACGGCAAGAAAGACGTCGTCGTCTCGTTGGCCGCGTCGAACGGCACGTCGGCTTGGGTGGGCAACGCTTCGTGGACTTCCGTCAACGCCAAGAGCGCGGCGTCCATGTCCGCCTCGCGGCATCTCGCCGCCCTGACGTTCGACGGCGCGGCGATTGCCGACAGCGCAGCCGCCTCGCTCACGGAAGCGGAGTTGAATTCCATCGTCGCCGAAGCCGTCAGGCGGTTGTCGGCGGAGTTGGGCTCCTACGTCACTTCCACGCTTGCGTCGGTCCACGTGAAAATCGCCAACCTCGACGGCGCCACGTTGGCCGAAACCGACGGGACGACGATCCGAATCGACGACGATGCGGCCGGTTACGGTTGGTTCGTCGATTCCACGCCGAGCGACGACGCCGAATACGCCGCCGTGGCCGGTTCGACCGCCATGTCGGCCCTGAACGGTTCGGCCGCCGCCGATCGCGTCGATTTGCTGACCGCCGTAATGCACGAAATGGAGCATGTGCTCGGCTACGGTCATTCGTCGGACCTGATGAACGCGAAGCTCGGCGTCGGAACTCGGTATTCCGCCGAAAACAACGCCTCGGCCGTCGACAAAGCCTATGCGTTGTTGTACTACGGCGAGAACGACAACTAAAGCCCGCCAGCGATTTCGCTAGGGTGTGGACGTATGGAGCATTCGGAACGAAGGATGGCCCTGCAAACGGTTGCTTGCGTCTCGTGGCAACCGTCGGGGTCGTCAGTCCGCGTCCGATTCGGAAAGCGCCGACCGCGGTGAAAGAATCTGCTCCATGATCCAGCGGTTGACGTCCGCCAGCATTTGCGGCGTCAGTTCGTCGCCACACGGATACTGCCGAACCGTCACCGACAGCCCCGCCGTGTGCAGCAGCCGCAGATCGTCGCACACCGCGGCCGCCGGATAACGCTGGCTGTCGCGCCCGCTCGCCAGAAGCAGGCCAAGCCGTCGCGCCGCGATCAAGTTGCCCAGCGGAGAATTGCCCGTGGGAAACTGTCCGCACAACGAAACCACGCCGGCAAACCGCGACGGATGGCTCATCGCCAAACGCAGCGCCATCGTGCCGCCGCAGTCGAAACCGGCCAAAAACACCCGACGCGGATGGATGTGGAACTTCTGCCGCGCGATCTCGACGGTCTCAAAAACTCGTTGCGACGCCTGCTGAATGTCGTGGTCCGTTTGACGCCACCGACAGCCTTCGTTCGCCGCATCCGTCGACCCGGACGACGTCAGTCCCCGCGGCGCCGCCGCCAGGTAGTTCTGCATGCTCACCATCGGCATGATCCGCTGCAACTGACGTTCGTCGTCTCCGGGCCCGTGAAGCCACACGACCAACGGATACGCGTAGCCCGGCGCATAATGCAACGGCGCGAACAACGCGTGCGGAAAATCCAAACACCCCGTCGTGCAACGCGCCGAATCGACCTGAAACGTCGGCTCGAGTTTTGGCGGGGCTGAAAAACCTATCGGAACGGATCGTTGAGTCCGTGGCATATCCAGAAAACTTTCTCGTTCGGCGGACGACGGGAAAAAACAAAAAGAAGAAAGGCGTCCGAAACATCATAGAATACGGAAACTCTACCGCAACCGCCGTCCGACTGTCAATCGCAGAAGAAACTCCAAGCGGCTGAAAATTGGGCCCCCCAACCCTCCAGACGACCGTTTCGATATCTCCGCCGAACGGAGGCTATTGAGGGAATATGGGAAATCGAGGGTGGATACGAAGGGTGCGAGATTTCGCAAAAACAAGGAGCCGTTTGAAGGCCGCTAGAAGCGTCCGGCGAAAGAATCTCCGACCGTTCCGCGCGGGAGGCTACATATTCGTGGCGTCGTCGACCGCCGTGGCCCCGAGCAACCGATCCAACGCGGCGGCCAACTCCGCCTGATGGCGATGGTCCAAGGCGTAAATGCGGCAGATGCGATAGCTGATGGCGATCCGATGAAAAAGTTCGCGATCGTCGAGGCTTTGGATTTTTTCGGTGGCCGGGTCGTACAAGAAGTTTTGTCCCGCCGCCGGCGTATGCGCCCCTGGTCGGTGGACATGCCGGGCCGTGTCGAACTTCAGCGGCAAGTTACGAATCGCGCGTGGCAATTCCCGCCGCACGGCCGCCTCGAACGTGGCCGTGTCGCTCAGCACGCTGCCTTGTTCGGCCTCGCCCGGCTCGAAAAACTTGGTTCGTTCGCAGGCCATTTTCCATCGGAACTCACGATGCAGAAAACGCCGCCATCGCTCGCCCAGCGACTGCAACTCCGGCCGCTCGCTGGTCGGCCAGCGGCCCACCTCCATCAGCAACGACCACTCGGTGAATCGTTGGTACTGATCGAGATGGTCCAGCGGGTTGCCGGGAAACAGGTACGGCTTGCTGTCGACAAACAGTTCCTGCAATTCCAGGTCGATCGCCCGAACCGTCCGATGAAAATAAATCGCGCGAAACAGCTCGGCCCGAACGCCGATGAATCGCACCAGGGACGACAGCCCCCGCTCGTGAATCGTCAGCCCTTTCGACGTGAACGCGCTGTAGTGCAACAGCCGTTCGATGTCGAACGCCCGGACGCTGTAGCCCGACATATAGGCGTCGCGGAGCACGAAATCCATGTTGTCGACGGTGTACAGCCCGCTGAAAAGCCCTCGCAGAAACCGCAGCCACGCCGGCCGCTGGTCGTCCGATTCTCGGGGCCGCGTGATGAGAAAGGCGATCTGATCGGGATCGAGCGTTTCGCGGTCCTCCAGCCGGCTGTTCGGATTGCGTCGAACGCGGCGGATCAAGTCGGCCAGGTCGCGGCGGATGATCTCGCCGCCGAGCAACTCGTGATTCAGGTCGTAATCGGACAAAAAATGCTCGTCGAAAAAATGTCCGAACGGTCCGTGGCCGACGTCATGCAGCAGCGCGGCCAATCGCACGAGCGACTCGACGTACCCGCGACTGGGCACGTCCGAGCAGACTTCGCGGAGGCTTGCGTCAAGGGCCGCCACGGCTCGGCTCGCCAGATGCATCGCGCCCAGCACATGCTGAAACCGCGTGTGTTCGGCCGACGGAAACACCCACCACGCCGTTTGCAATTGGTGGATCTGCCGCAGTCGCTGGAGCCAAGGGTGGTCGATCAGTTTCTGTTCCGACACCTCGCCCGGCGGCAATTCCGTGCAGGAGGTGAACGGAATATAACCGTGGATCGGATCGTGGCTGAGGCTTTCGCTTCGGAAATCTTTCATCGCGGCCGTATTGTAATAGATCGTCTCAACCGCTGGCAAGGGCTTTTCAAACCGACAAACCGGCCGCGCGATCAAGGTCGTCCCGCCCGCCGCAACTGGATCCGCTCGTAATTCTTGCGGATTTCCGGGCGATCCGGCTGAATTTGCACGGCTTTTTCGTAACAGGCCGCCGCACGGTCGAGCTGTCCACGCCGGGCCAGCAGGTTGCCGTAGTTGGCCAGCGCCTCGACGTAATCCGGCCGGAGTCGCAACGCCGATTCGTATTGCGACGCCGCTCGATCCCCTTGACCGCGACGCGTCAAAAGCACGCCGAAATTGCAGTGCGTCTCGGCGCTATCCGGGTTGATCCGCAACGACGCCTCATACGACGGCTCGGCCTCGTCCAATCGACCGATCGCCATCATCGCGTTGCCGAGATTCGAAAAACTAACAGCATCGTCCGGCCGAATCCGCACCGCCTCGCGATACTGGACGACCGCCTCGTCGAATCGTCCTTGGCGGGCCAACTCCACGCCCAAGTTGCTCCGGGCGATATTGTTTTCGGCGTTGCATTGCAGCGCATGATTCCATAGCGACTCGCTGTCGCGCCAACAGGACGTCTGCCGAAAGGCGACGACCGCCAAGATCGCCAACGCCAGGACGGATGCCGTCGCCACGCCGATCCGGACGCGTCGCGACGCCGATTGCGACGCATCGCAAACGCCCCAAGCCATCGCCACGCACAGCCCGATCTGAGGCAGATACGTGTAACGATCGGCCCTCGCATGGGAACCGATTTGCACCAGCCCAATGGCCGGCGCCATCATCAATAGATACCAAAACCACCCAACGAAAAGATAAGGACACCGACGCCGCCACGTCCACGCCGCCACGGAAACGATCAGCAACACGACCAACGCCGCCCCAGGTTTCCAAAACGGCAAACCGCCCTCCGGATGCGGATAAAACACCGAAAGGTCCGAGGGCCAAACCATCTGGCCCAGATATGCCGCGTAGGACGCCAAACCGTTGGCGATTCTCGTCTCCAACGGCAATTTTTGAAGCCCAATGACCGCCGTGCCTTGCCCCCACGCGGCCAACAGCCCGGCCGCCACGCTTAAGGCCAACAGCGGAATTTTTTCCAACAGCAACAAGGAGAGACTCGAACTCGGCATCCCTTGTCGCTCCGCGTTTTTCGCCGGCCACTGACCACTGGCCACCGACCACCTTCCCAGCGGCCAGTCGTCCAACAGCAACAGCACAAGCGGCAATGTCACGGCGACGGGCTTAGCCGCCAAGCTCAACACGAACGCGGCAGCCAGCAAAAGATAACGTCGCCAGCCGGGCCGCCGAACGTAATAAAGATACGCCCAAAGCGACGCCACAAACCAAAACCCGCTCAAAAGCCCTTTCCGTTCCGACACCCAGGCGACCGATTCGACCCGCAACGGATGGACGCCAAACAGCGCCGCCGCCAGCGCGCTGGGCCAAAGTCGGCCCGTCATGCGCCAAAACACCAGAAACAGCAACACCGTGGTGGACAGATGCAGCAAAACGTTCGTTCCATGGTAGCCCCACGGTCGGAGCCCCACGAGTTCAAAATCCAACAGATAAGAGGTCCACGTCAGCGGCGCCCACTGATGGCCGTGCGTGGTGGTCATTGCCCAGGCCAAACCGGTCGGGCTCAGTCCCTGCGAAATTGCTGGGTTTTCATAGACGTTCACCGGGTCGTCGTAGTTGACGAACCCCCAAAAAACGCTCCGGCCAAACACCACGACCACGGCCAGCACGAGCAGGCCGCCAAGCAACGCCGCTGTGCGACCATCGTGATTCCGATCCGGCGCCGGTGTTTTTTCGACGTTGCGTTTCTTGCGGCGCATTCGACCACCGACATCTCGATAAAACTGTCTGGACCTGTTCGGGCCGGCGACCAACGTGTCATCCGTCGGTGGACTTTACCGCATTGGCTGGCTGGCCGTCAATAATGGCGGAACGAGAAACATCGCACTTGCCCTAATCTATCCAGTTTTCCTCCATTTTTCCTTTAACCCGTAAACCACCATAGTGTCATTTTCAGATTTTGGTTAAACTAGGCAATCGTGTATGACTTTCCGGATAGGATAAGATAAGGGGTGACCAGCCCATGTCGACTCGGCCATTTCGATTCGTCCATGCCAGCGACTTCCATCTGGAACGGCCGTTGATGGGGGTGGCCGAGGTGCCCGACCATCTTCGGACCGCGTTTGTCGACGCCCCCTACACGGCGGCGAAAAAGCTGTTCGACGTGGCGTTGGCCGAGGGCGTCGAGTTCGTCGTGTTGTCGGGCGATCTTTTGGACGCTCCTCGAACGGGTCCGCGAGGTCCGCTGTTTCTCGTCGAACAATTCCGTCGACTCGCCGAGCAGAAAATCCCCGTCTATTGGGCCGGCGGTTCGCTCGACCCGCCCGATGCCTGGCCGTCGACCTTTGAGTTGCCGAAAAACGTCCACCCGTTCGCTCGCGGCCGGGTCGAAGATTTGCAACTTTCATGCGAAGGGGCGCCGCTGGTTCGACTGTCGGGCGTTTCGAGCGATGCGCAGCGACCTTTGCGTCCGAACGATTTCTTGCCCGACCCGACCGGATTGTTTTCGATGGCCGTCGCCTATGGAGACGCCGACCTGCAGGCGATGCAGTCGCGAGGCATTGCGTATTGGGCGCTCGGCGGTCGACACGATCGCGGCACGCCGCAGTCGGGCCCCCAGATGATTCACTACTGCGGCAGCCCGCAAGGCCGGTGTCCCGAAGAGCCCGGCCCGCACGGCTGCACGCTGGTGCAAGTGGACGAACAAGGCCAAGCCCGAACCGTCTTGATTCCGACCGATGCCGCGCGGTGGCTGAACGAGCGGATCGTGGTCGACGAGTCGCACGCGCGCGAGGATCTGCAATCGCAGATGGACGCCCGGATCGAGACGCTTTTGGAGGCCGCGCCGGGCGTGTTGCTTCTGATTTCCTGGACCGTCGCCGGACGAGGGCCGTTGATTGCATCGTTGCGCCGCGGCGCGATGGCCGACCAGTTGCTCGCGGGCCTTCGCGATCGTTTTGGCTCGGAAGGGCGGACGCCGGCCGCTTGGTCGATCTCGCTCGATGTGGAGTTGTCCGAAACGCTTCCGCCCGAGTGGTACGAACAGGAGACGATCCGCGGCGACTTTTTGCGGGCGGTGCGTCAGTTGCAGATGAATCCGTCCGAGCCGATCGCGTTGGAGTCGTATCTGTCCGAGGCCCATCGAGCCGGCACGTTGGGGACCGAAGCGACCGCACTGAACAAAACGGCCCGCGACCGCTTGTTGCGCGAGGCGGCGGCGCTCGGCGTCGATTTGCTCAGCGGAGAGGAGGCCCCGGCATGAAAATCACCGACCTGACTGTCGAAGGATTCGGCGTCTGGACCGGGCTTCGGATCGAACGAGTCTCCGAAGGGCTCAACGTGTTGTACGGTCCGAACGAAGCGGGCAAAACCACGCTGCTCCAATTCGTCCGCTCGATGCTTTACGGTTTTTCGGCCGAGCGGCGACGCTACTTGCCGCCGGTCCATGGCGGACGGTCCGGAGGCGTGCTCGAACTGGCCAGCCCGCACGGCCGATTCGCCGTGGCCCGCTACGACGAACCGTCGGACGACGGAGCCTTGGGCGAACAAGTGACGCTGACCGCTCCGGACGGCACGCGACAAGGCGAACACTTTTTGAAAGTGCTGCTGTCGAATATCGACGAGCCGGTGTTCAATAATGTGTTCGCTGTGGGCCTCCGCGAAATCCAGGAACTGGCCACGCTGAGCGACACCGAGGCCGCCGAGTTGCTTTACAGCCTGTCGGCCGGCTTGGACCGCGTCTCGCTGGTCGACGTGCTTCGGGAGCTGGAGAACTCCCGCAATCGGCTGCTCGACCCGGCCGGGCGTCCCTGTCAAATCGTTCAACTGTTGACCGAACGCGAACGGTTGCAAGCGGAAATCGAGGAGCTCGGCGCGGTCCATCGCCATTACGCCCATCTGGCGGCCCAACGCGACGGCCTGCGTCGAGAAATCGTTCGTTTCGAAGAGGACGTCCATCAGGTGGAGCGTTCGGCCCGGGCGATCGACCTGGCCCTGTCGCTGCGCGATCGCTGGACGCGGCGAGCGTCGCTCGACGATCAGCTTTCGGCTTTGGGCCCCGTGCGTCCGATGCCCGACGGCGCGATGGGACGGCTCGACGCGCTGAACGCGAAGTTGCAGCATCACCAACAACGGTTGGACGAGTTGGCCGAGTCGCGGGAACAAGCCAAACGCGAGTTCGATTCGCTTTGCGTCAACGAGGCCCTGTGGCGTCAAACCGCGCGGATCGAGGCGCTCAAGGACCAGGAGCCGTGGATCGACCAGTTGCGAGGGCAGATCGCCGAGTTGCAGGCGGAAATCGACCAGTGCCAATCGGAATTGACCGTCGAGCGGGATCGACTCGGCTGGAAAGCCGATTGGGACTCGATGCCGCGATTCTCGGCCAAAACGCTCACGCCGCTGCGCGCGTCGGCCCGGCGGTTGCGCGAAGGTCGCCAACGGTTGAACGAGGCCCGGCAAGCTGCCGACGCGGCCGGCCGGACCGCCCAATCGCTGGCCGAGCAGATCCATTCGGCGATCGCGTCGCGCGGGGCCGCCGACTTGGCTTCGGCCATGGATCAGGCCGGCTCGCTGGTGGCCCAACTCCGCCGTCGCCTTCAAATGGACGAGCGGCTCGACCAACTCGCCCGGCATCAATCGGAACTCGAACAGCGAACCCAGGGACTCATCGAACGCCAACTGCCCGTTCGCACGTTGGCCGCCCTTGGCGCGACGTTTAGCGCAGGCGCGCTGCTGATTCTCGCCGGGCTGTTTTGGCCGACGACCGCCGTGTGGTCGATCGGCTGGACGCTGGTGATTCTGTCGCTGGCCGGAGCCGCGGCGTCGTTGGGCGGCCACTGGATGATCGGCCGCGCCAATGCCCAGCAATTGGACGGCTGCCACAAGCAACTCGGCGTCCTGCAAATGCAAGTCCAACAAACCAAGTCCGATCGCGACGCGCTCGATCTGCAATTGCCGCGCGGCGGCGGTCCGATTCCCGTGCGTCTCGAAACGGCCGAGCGAGAACTGGCCGCCTTGGAGGAATTGTCTCCGTTGGAAACCCGACGCAACGCGGCCCAACAAGAGTTCGACGCCGCCTCGCATCGCGTCCATCAGTCCGAGGAGGAGTTAAAACAGGCCCGACGTCGCTGGCGGGAATCGGTGGCCGACGCCGGCTTGCCCGAGGATTTCGGCCCCAAGCAGGTCCAATGTCTCTCGCAGCGCGGCGATCGGATCGTCGACCTGCAACGCCGGTCGTCGCAACGTCGCGAGGAGCTGGGGCGGCGTCAACGCGAATTGGACGCCCTGAGCTCGCGAGTCTCGCAATTGGCCGCCGACGCCGGCGTTTCGCTCCATGCGGCCGATCCCGTCGAACAGATCGACGAGCTTAGCGAAGCCGTCGCCCGGCAGCAGTCGGACGCCGTTCGCCGCGAGACGTTGCGTCACGAAGCGCGTCGCATTCGCGCGGCCCGGGCGAAACGCGAAGAAGCCGTCAGCCGGCTGAATCATTTGCGGCGAGAGCTGTTTTTTGAGTCCGGCGTGCACGACGAGCAGGAGTTCCGTCAACGGGCACTGCAGTGCGCGCAGGCCGAAGCGTTGCAGCGCGATCGCGACGCCGTGGCTCGAGAAATCGAAGCGGCGTTGGGTTCGCAGTGTTCCGAAAACGATGTGCGGCGGCAGCTCGAATCGCCGCAAACCGTGCCGTTGGAGACGCGACGCGAGGAGTTGCGACGCCGGGCGGACGAGTTGCAGCGGCAGTTGCGCGAGTCGCTCGAACAGCGCGGCCGTTTGACCGAACAGTTGGACGCGATGGCCGCCGATCGCCGATTGGCCGGCAAAACGCTCGATCTGGCGGTGCTCGAAAAACGTCTCGATGCGGCGATCGAACGTTGGCGCGTGCTGGCCGCCACCTGCTGCATTCTCGACGTGATTCGCACGACCTACGAACAGCATCGGCAGCCGGAAACCTTGCAAGAGGCCTCGGGCTATTTGGACGAACTGACCCAAGGGCGTTATCATCGGGTGTGGACGCCGTTGGGCCGGCACGTTTTGATGGTGGACGACGCCCAAGGCCACGCGCTGCCGGTCGAGGTGCTCAGCCGCGGCACCCGCGAACAGCTTTTTCTGGCGTTGCGGTTGGCGTTGGCCGGCTCCTACGCGCGTCGCGGCGCCCCGCTGCCGTTGGTGCTGGACGACGTGCTCGTGAATTTCGACGCCGATCGGGCGAAGGCCGCCGCCGTGGTGTTGCGCGATTTCGCCACCGCCGGCCATCAGTTGCTCGTGTTCACGTGCCACGAACACATTTTGAAAATCTTCCAGTCGTTGCGCACGCCGGTGACGCGATTGCCGAGCAACGCCGAGCCGGGCGAGGTCGTCATCACGCTGGAACGACGCAACGAAGAGAAGCCGAAACGCGCGCGAGAGCCGAAATCGCCCCGCAAAAGCGCCGCCCGACAACGTGTTCCGCAACTCGACGAGGAAACGGAGACGGTCGCGGACGAATCGGAAGAGATCGAGCAGGACGATTCGCTTTGGGAAGACGACGCCGATCAGGCGGACGAGGGCGGCGACCACGCGTAGCCTCGGTGGTCAATGAAACGCGCGAACCACCAACTGCCACGCGCCCAGCAACAGCGCCATCAGCGCCAGACAGACGACCATCAACAGCGGCACGAACCACCCTAACTCAAAAACGTGCCAACTGTGGTCCCAGATCAAATCCCAACGGACAACCACGAACAACGTGGCCAGGCAAAGAAACGGGCCGTAGGGAATTTCCTTGTCGCGGAACAGAATCAACCGCAGCAGGCCGACGATCAGCCCGGCCATCGGCGCGAGAAAGAAAATTACCAGGCAAGGCTGCCAACCGAGAAACGCTCCGATCATCGCCATGAGCGTGACGTCGCCGAAACCCATCGCCTCACGATGCAACACGGCCGTGCCGATGATGCGAACCGCCCAGATCAGTCCGCCGCCGACCGCTGCGCCGATCAACGAACTCAAGAGCCCCTGCCAAGCCCATCCGCCGAGCGTCCAAATCCACGCGAAAACCAGCGACCCCAAAACGGCCATGGCGCCGATGCGATACGAAACCCGCTCGCGTGCGATCCGAGCTAGACAAAGCTGCGCGGCCCGACGCCACCCGTGACGCATCCGCCACGTTCGCGGCAGCAGCG
>JBDKTJ010000146.1:0-29709 GCA_039698075.1 Thermoguttaceae bacterium
CTCCGCATCGCAGGCCGCCGTCCCGGTGGAAGGGCCGATTCAGCCCGCTCCGTCGCCGGAGCCGCCTCCACAAGCACCGTTGCCGCCCCCGGTCGGCCAATCGTGATTCCTAGCAACCGGGATGTCAGCAGACCTGAGACGTTGAACGATTGGGAGCCGTTGCCATGAGTCGTTTGCCATATTGTCTGGTGCTGTCATATCTTCTGTTCCTTGGGCAGAGTCGTGCAAGCGACCTTTGCTCCAGTTGCCTGGACAAAACCCTGAAACGCACACAAAGCGCCGCCACTCCATGTTGCTGTCCCGATGACTACTGTCGAAAACCGTTGCCTTGTGTCCCATGTCCGACCTTGCCGAGGACGGATGACTGTTATTGTCGAAAGCCGTTGCCGTGCATACCGTGTTGCTGTATGTCGTACTGCTCGGACAACTACTGCCGAAAGCCGTTTCCGCAGTTCTGCTGGTCTGTAGACAGGCGACTTTATCGTTGTCCGCCGGGTAATGATAAAGCAGTCTCAGCAACTACATTATCGGCTCATGCACAGCCATCGCCGTGTGCTGAACAATCGAAGTAATTCATCTTGTCAAGGCTTCTCTTCAGCATTTCACGCCTCAGTGAATCATCTAGTGCATGGCGAGGGGGCCTCCGTGCGATTTTGCTTTCCTGAGCAAGAACACCACCGGAATACAGAGCGCGCACAAAACTGCCAAGAGGCGAAACGTATCGACGTAGGCAAACAGATTGGCCTGCTGTTGCATCATGCCGTAAAGCATCGCGTAGGCTTGCCGTTGCGCGGTGACCGGATCGCTATACTGGCTGAGCATCGCAGTCGCCTTTTGCAGATACTGCTGAAATTCCGGGTCATACGGGCTGAGGTGGCCGACCAACAGTGCTGAATGGGTTTGCGTGCCACGGGCCACCAAGGTGGTCGTCAATGAGATTCCTATGCCGCCGCCGATGTTGCGCGCGAGATTGAATACACCCGAGGCGTTGCCCATCTGCTCGTTTGATAGGTCGGCAAAAGCGGCCGTCATCAGGGGCACCATCAGAAAGCCCATTCCCGCTCCAGTCAGGATGTTTGGCCAATTCAAGACACTTACGGAAATATCTGTGGTGATGTTGCCCAATTCCCAGGCGGAGTAGGCAACAATAAACCAACCGACGTTCATCAAAAGGCGGGCATCGACTTTCTCGGACAGCTTACCGACGATCGCAAGTGAGAGCATGGCACCAACGCCTCGAATGCTCATAGCCATTCCGCTGTTGAGCGACGGATACCCCATCAGCCCTTGCAAAAACATGGGCAAGAGCGCCGTGGTGCTGTAGATCATAATGCCTGCGATGGTCACCAGGAGCGTGCCAATGGCAAAACTGCGGTTGCAAAACACCCGCAGGTCAACCAGCGGATGCGGCACGCGCATTTCCCAGAAAATAAAAAACACCAGCGAGACAAACATTATGCCCGATGCCCAGCAAATCCACGCGGCGTTGAACCAATCGTCCTGCTGGCCGCGATCCAAAATGATTTGGAGCAAAGCCAACCCAATGGCCATTGCACTAAAACCTATGTAGTCGATTGTGCCGCCGGACTTCTTGTGGGCATCGCGGAGGTAGGGCGGGTCTTCAACGAAGGCTTGCACCAACAGGACCGCCAGGACGCCGAGCGGGATGTTAATATAGAAAATCCATCGCCAGGAATAGTTGTCGGTGAGCCAACCGCCCAGCACGGGACCGAAAATCGGGGCGACCACCACGCCTATGCCGTAGACTGCCATCGCCATGCCGCGCTTAGCCGGCGGAAAACTCTCCATGAGAATGGCCTGCGAGATAGGTAGCAATGCCCCGCCGGCAGCCCCTTGGAGAACACGGAAAAGAACCAACATTCCCATACTGTTGGCCATGCCGCAGGTTGCTGAGGATACAGTGAAGAGTACCGTGCAGACCATCAGAAATCGCTTGCGACCGAAGTAGGTGCTCAACCATCCGGTCATCGGCAGCACGATGGCGTTGGCCACCAGGTAACTGGTTAGCACCCACGTGGCTTCATCCAGGCTCGACGACATGCTGCCAGCCATTTGGGGCAATGCCACGTTGGCCACCGAGGTGTCGAGAACTTCCATAGTCGTCGCCAGCATGACCGCCACGGCGATCCACCAAGGGTTGGCGCTGGGCTTCCAGGCCGTCGTTTCAGCGGTTGGAGAAGCGGCTTGTGACATTGGTAAAACCAATTCCTTGCGACGTACTATTCAGACCGATACCCTACGACATTGAGTAAACGGCAAAGGCGCAAGGGAAAGCTAGAAGAGTGAAAAGAAACGGACACGGTAAGTAAATGTAAAGTTGGGTGTCCATGATCCTCGTTTTCACTCTTGTCCCAATGCGCCCTTGCTTGGAGCCTTACAGAGGCCGATAGCCATGTTGGCATCAACAAACACTTATGTTGCTCACAGTGCGGACTATAGGCGCGCACTACGATCCCTCAACCAGACTGTTGAATTTAATTTCAGCGAGATGTGGAACTCCCGGTGGCCGTGACACTTGGCCTGCCGGGTTCATCGACCTTGACCGTGGGGACTACCGACATCCCCGGTCCCAAGGCATATTGCTCGATCTGCTTGAGATCGTCGAAGACGATCTTCACGGGCACACGTTGCACAACCTTCACATAGTTGCCCGTGGCGTTTTCCGGCGGCAGGAGGCTGAACCGGGCACCGCTGCCACGCTGGACGCTATCAATGTGGGCCGCAAACTTCATGTTGGAATGCGTATCGACGGTGACGACCACCGGCTGGCCGGGCCGCATCTTGGCCAACTGCGTCTCCTTGAAATTGGCGACTACCCAAACATCAGGATCAACCAGCGCCAATATGGGCTGACCAACCTGAACGAACGCCCCGACCTCGACGCTCTTGCGCGTCACATGGCCGGAGATTGGCGCGTAAATCTTCGTGTACGAGTGATTCAGCTTGGCCTGTTTCAGTTCGGCCTCGGCCTGACGCACGCCGCTTTCCGCCGCCTTGGCGGCAGACTTCGCTTGCTCGATGGCCGATTGCTTGGCATTGATCTTCTCCCGCATCGCCGTTACGTCGGCATGAGCAACGTGCGCAGCGGCACTTGCCTCTTCGAGGCTGTCTTGGGAAGCCGCACGCTGGGGCACAAGCGATTCGATTCGTTTTAGGTGAGCATTAGCCCGTAACTCGCGTGCCTCGGCGGCGACTAGATCGGCTTTGCTTTGTTCCCAATCGGCCTCGGCCGCCGCAACGCCCGTGGCGCGAGCCTTGCTCGTTGCTTCCGCCGTTTGCAGGGCAGCCTCCGCCGCCGCCAGCCGCGTTCCGAAATCAGATGGGTCCAACTCGGCCAGCACATCGCCTTCCTTGACCAATTGGTTGTCCTCTACACACACCTTTGCCACATGCCCTGACACCCGCGAACTGACGGGAGCGACATGGCCGTCGATGAAGGCATCGTCGGTGCTCTCGAACGAGAGACTATGAATGTAGTAGGCGATGCTGGCTGCGGTCACCGCGACGGCCGCTGCGCCCATCAAGGCCCACACCCAGGGACGACGTGTGGGTTTGGCGGGCGGAGGTGGGATTTCGAGCGACTCGTGCTGTTCCCAATCGTCCGCTTTCACATGCGGCACAGCAGGTTGATCGTGAGCCTTGACAGTTTCCCCTTTCCCATTCCCGCCCGTCTTGAAAGGGGCCTTCAATACTTGTGTGTGAGTGTCATTCATTCGTGAATCCCTCAAGAACTTTTAGTAGTCGTACCAGATACCGAACCCGACCTTCTCTTCATTGCGCTGATAGAACTGGTACTGGTCGCTCTTCCCGGTAAAATACTGAACGCCCACTCGGAAAAGGTGGTTGGAAGCTCCCCGCCACTGCCATCCGGCCTGCACGACGAAACTGCCTCCATAATCGACTTCTTCGCGGATTTGACCGTTCAACGCCACGAAGGGCGATCCGGTCAGACGGTTGGCGGATCGCTGGGGACTGTAATCCAGCCCGAACTGAAACTCCCAAGGTTTGGTGCCGCCATCCGTGTAGAAGGCCCACTCTGCCTCGGCATAGAGACGGAGATCGTCCGTAAGGTAGTAGGAACCGCCAAGAACCAGGGCGTTTCGGCTGTAGTTGATGCGAGGGTACTCGGGAAAACGCAGCATGAACTCATCGCCAAGATGCGAACTTAGGTGATACGCCGCCAGGTTTGCCTGAAAAGGCCCGGCACCGAACGTCAAGGGGACGCCGACGCGGAAATCGGCCGAGATCAAGTCCTCGTCGTGGTCGAGGTCCAGCCGTGGGAATGCGGCTCCTTCGAGGTCCAGTTCCCATCCGTCAGGACGCGGCGTACCTGCTTCTGTCCCATAGCGCAGAAGTCCCACGCGCGCCCCCGCCTCCAGGTCCAGCATCCATCCGAAGTGCGCATCGTGGTTGAAGACAGCGGCAAAACGAGATTCCTTCGGTCCAGCAAGATAGGACGGATAGATGACGCCATCGGGCAGCAATTGCCATCTCCAGCATTCTTCGCCAGGCAATCTGGGTTCGCGGCGATACGATGACTGAGGCCCGATGGAGGGGACGACCTGCGGCAGTCTCGCCACATCCGGGAGTTGCCCGCTATCGAAAGCCGCGCCCTCTCTCTCCCAAATTGTATTGCCAGCGGTACTGACCGGCCTGTCATCGAATGGATTATCGAAAGGCCCCGAGGATTCCCGCATCGGCGACGAATACGCCAAGTCTTGGGCTAATACTGGTCGAACAAGGAAAACGCTGGAAAGCACTATCATATAGATTTCCGGCAACAACAGTATGGCCTTACCTTGTGCAAGAGACTTTGCGATTCTGTTATCGGCTCGATGCCCAAGGCGGACGTATGCGCGTTGGTCGCCGATCACCGCAGGTCTCCTTTTCTCCATTGAGTACAAGCACTTCCAAAATACATGAACGTGTTGGCGGGTTCGCGGCCAAATGCCTACTCCGGCTGCTGAAGTGGAAGTTCAACAGTAATCAATGTCCCCTCGCCCGGATCACTGTGGATCGTCACAACGCCATGCAGCAGCTTGACACGTCGGCGAATCCCCTCCAGCCCGTAGTGTCCGTTCGGTGTGCGGTCGGGATTAAACCCGACGCCCCAATCCTGGACTTGAATGCAAAGCGATTCATCATCTTGGGTTAGGCCCACCAACACGCCTTTGCTCTTACTGTGACGGCAGGCATTGGCGAGCGATTCTTGCACGATGCGGAACGCCGCCAGTTCCAGCCGTGGAGGAATCTGGTCCGCCTGGATGTCACAACGTGACTCGATGTCGGGACCACCTGCTGCTTCGATTTCCTTAATCAGGCAGTCAATCGCCGTCGGCAAATTACCTGCCGCAAGCTGGATGGGGCGAAGGCCGCGAACCAATCGCCGCAACTCCTCGTTGGCATGGTTCAGAAATTCCAGTCCCATGTCGAAACTGCTCCAGTCCCCCGACAAGCTATTCTTTTGCTCGTGGCGGAACGTGTCGAACATCATCTGCGCCGCAGCCGTGTATTGACACGCACCGTCGTGGATTTCATGCGCAATGAACTCCTGCTGTTGTTCCTGCTCTTGTTCTCGCTTCCGCGACAAATAACTCAACATGGCCGCTCCCGCCAATCTGAAATGTTGTCGGTTCGATCCGTCCTACCAACTCCTCACTAACTCCTCGATCCGTTCTCGCGCAAACTTCAACCCTGTCTCGCGGGCTTCGTCGCCCATGTTCAATCCCTGGGCATGGATAAAGGTGATGTCCGTAATGCCGACGAATCCGAAAATGGCATACAGCCACGGCTCCTGCAAATCCATCGCCTCCATTGGGCTACCCGGTGCGTAGTTGCCGCCACGCGCCGTGATGATCGCCATTTTCTTGCCGGATGTCAGTCCTTTCCCGTCGGCAGAAAAGGTGCGGCCGACGCGAACGATCTGATCGACGTAAGCCTTGAACGTTGATGGCACGGAAAAATTGTGCATCGGAACGCCAAACACGTAGCGGTCAGCCGCCAAAAACTCGTCGATCAGCACATCGGACCACCGCATGGCAGCTTGCGCCTCGGCTGACTGGGCTTCCGGTGACTCGAATGCCCCCACGACCCACGCCTCCGTCACATGCGGCACGGGGCAATGGCCCAGGTCACGATAGACCCCGGAGTCCGCCGGATGAAGTTGCCTCCACGCCTCCATGAACTCCCGTGACAGTTGCCGCGATATTGACCGCTCGTCACGTGGGCTGGCGTCCAGATGAAGAATGTGGGTCATACTCTACTCCTTTATCTCGGCTTCTGCTCACTCGCGGGGTCGTTTGCTTCGGTCTCCCGCACAAACGGAATCTCGACGACGATGCACGTCCCGGCCCCAGGCCGACTGTCAACATTCACGGTTCCGCCCCGCCATTGAACCAGTTGCTGAATTTTCTTTAGTCCGCGTTTGTGTGGCTGAACCATCTCAGGCACAAAGCCAACGCCCCAATCTTGCACTTGAATGCAGACGCGATCGTCATCTTGTCCAAGCCCCACCAACACATTTCTGCTCTTGCTGTGGCGAGAGGCGTTCAGCAGCAATTCCTGCACAATGGGGAATACTGCCGCCTGCAACTCCGACGGGAGTTCGTCGATAGGAACGTCGTCATAGAACTCGATTTCGGGACCGCCGCCTGCTCGACTATCAGCAACCAGACGCTCAATGGCAACCACGATATTGGCCGCATTGGGCTGCGCAGGCCGCCCTCCTTGCTGACACACGCGATGACGGCTATCGCATTCAGCAAGGTTTTTCTCCCGTTCCATCACGTCTGAAATCCGATCCACCACTGGGATTGTCCTCCTGACAAAAAGATCAACGAACCCTCGATAGCCTCGCACGTTACGGTCGCATTAGCTTTGCCTCATCTCTTCCGACCCCGCTTGCCTACCGATGACGCAATTTGTTCAGTGCTACTGTGGCGGCGTCCTGCGGCGTTTCATAGACTCGTCTGGCTTGAGTTGCCTTGGAAACGCCGGGGATCGCACACCGTCTTCTCGTTTCATTTTTGCTCTCTTCCGAGACCTCCTTAGTGGGCCGGTATTCAGGAAGTTTGCAAGCCTTCCTGGCGACCCCAGACTTGTTTCCCGCAGTATTGACTTGCTTCGTGTCGGCGAGCAAACCAGAGGCTGCCGAGAGTTCGGTATCGTGGAGCCGCTCCGGGATGTCCAGTCTGTTGTCTATGGAGGAGGTTGTCGTTGACGCCGAAGCTATCGCCGCTGTTTCGGAAGCAGATGGTTCACTGGAATAGTCATACGCGGTCAATCGGACCTCAAACTCCAACGAACCAACCGTGAGGTGGTCGCCGTCTTTCAGTGCCTGTTCGCCGCAAATCTTCTCGCCGTTGACCAAGGTTCCGTTGGTACTGCCAGAGTCCCGCACGGCCACGCCGCCGTTCTTAGTCAAGATCACGCAGTGGTGTCGGCTAATCAGATGGCTGTTGGGTCTGAGATGACAGTCGGGTCCACGGCCAATGAAGAACTCCGGGGCCTTCACTGGGACGACCCGTGCAGCACCGTTTCCTCTAGTAATGAGTAGCTCAACTTCCATTGCGTCCGCACTTCCTGAAAGAAGGGGTTAGCGCCGCAGCCGCTGCACGACAACCTCGCTTCTTGGCCAACCGAATCTCCTCGCGGTCTACACGAACATTCATGGATGCCTTAATTGTAAGGGAAACGCGGTCTCGGAAGACTCTTCCAACACCGACGATCACCTCTTTTCCGATAATGACTTCCTCGCCGACTTTACGCGAAAGGACCAACATGGTGCATCTTCAGGTTGATGGCTCTGGAGTTGACAAATTCGGGCTGAATTTGTCAGACTTCGGACCCTTCTCCACATGAATGGAAAACCCATTGAGAACTGCGTCGATCAGCACTCCAACGTAGCCATTCACTTCCTCGTCCGGTGCGTTGTCCGCCTGCAACTCGAATAACTCTATAAGACACCCGAGAAACATGCGGCCCGTATGCGCGGCATTGTGCGGTCGGAACGAACCCTCTCGAATGCCTTGCTCAAAGATGTCTGTGAGAAGTTGCAGAATACGAGGACGAACGTCCTTTCTTATCTGGTCGCTTTGCTCTGCCCCTGCCAAGAGTTTGAGGAGACCCCTATGCTTGACGCTATACTCCCAAAACGTGCGGAGAATCCTCTCCAGCTTTTGCGGCGCAGGTAAGTCAGCCTGAGAGGTCTCTGCGATTGCCTGAAAACACGGCTCCACCAACCGCGTGTTGAAGAATCGCAGCAGGTCACCCTTGCTCTCGAAGTAGTCATATAGACTGCTCTTGGCCAAATTCGCGGCCTCTGCCACTCGGTTCATGGTGGTCCCATTAACGCCATGCTTACACAACACCGTGGTGGCTGCCTCAAAGATGGTTTCCTTCATCATCGTGGTCAGGAGCGCTTTGCGGGTCTTGCTCAGTCTCGGCATTTTCAATTCCTCTAAAAAATCCCTCTTGACTTCTAATGAAAGTATAGCGACCATTCGGTCGGCATACAAGTCCAGTCGGTAGTTTTTTCTTTAATCTAAGAACATATTTCGGTCGAATCAGAAAAAGGGGTTCTACTGGCCTTAGCGATAGAAATAGGCCCCGTGGGGGGTGTGAGCCTGGTGCTCTGAGCCATTGTAGGATGCGTAACCTGTTGTGGTACAAGGAGGTGCATTCATGGCAGTCAAGTTGAGGAAAACGCAATCCACCTTCAAGATTCCGATCGCAGTTGTAGCGATCTTGTCGTTTGTTTTGTCAGGATGCACAGGTCCCAAGGCGTGGCTTCAGAATGGCTTCAAGGTAGGCCCAAACTACGGTACTCCTTCCGCAGCAACCGCCGAACACTGGATTGACGCCGACAATCCCCGGCTAAGAACCCTTGAAGGCAACAACGCCAATTGGTGGACCGCCTTCAACGATCCGGCCTTGGACTATTTGGTCACGTCGGCTGCAAATGAGAACCTGACGCTCAAGACGGCAGGCTGCCGAATCCTGGAAGCCCGTGCGGAACGCGGAGTCGCTGCCGGCAATCTGTTTCCCCAGCAACAACAAATTGGCGGCAGCTATACCCGCAACGCATTGGGCAACGGCTACCCGTTCAATCTTTTCGACCTGGGGCATTACTACGACAACACAACGGTTGGGTTCAACGCCGCGTGGGAATTGGACTTCTGGGGACGCTTTCGCCGAGCCATTGAGGCAGCCGACGCCAACCTCGACGCCCAGTGTGCCAACTACAACAATGTCCTCGTGCTATTGCAGGCTGAGGTGGCCGCGAACTATATCCAAATGCGGGCCTACGAAGAACGGCTCCAACTTGCGCAGAAGAACGTTGATCTCCAGAAGGAGACGTTGCGAATCATCAGCCTGCGAGAGAAATCAGGGCTGGTCACAGAGTTGGATGTTCAGCAAGCGACCTACAACCTCGGTCAGACGGAATCCATGATTCCGATCTTGGAGGCAGGCCGGCGCAGAGCACAGAACCGGCTGTGCATTCTCATGGCAAAGCCGCCTCAAGAGTTGGACCAGATAGCAAATCGTGCTGGCTCGATTCCGCTTCCCCCGCAGGAAATCGTCGTGGGCATTCCCGCCGAATTGCTCCGACGCCGGCCAGACGTGCAACAGGCAGAACGAGTCGCCGCCCTGCAATCCGCGCGCATCGGCATTGCCGAGGCGGAGTTCTATCCGCATATCGCCATTACCGGCACGATCGGCCTCCAGGCCCAAAATTTCAGCAACCTCTTCGATTCTCAAAGTCTTGCCGGTCAGATTGGCCCAGGATTCAGTTGGAATCTCCTGAACTACGGACGAATCAAGAACAATGTGCGGGCACAAGATGCGAGATTCCAGCAGGCCGTGCTCACCTACCGCGATACCGTGTTGCGGGCTAACGAGGAGGTGGAGAACGGCATCGTTTCCTTCCTGCGTGAGCAGGACCGCGTGGCATCGCTTACGGCAAGCACCAATGCCGCCGCGAGGTCTGTTGAGATTGCCACGAAACAGTACGAAAAGGGCACGATCGACTACCAGCCGCTCTTGGACTCCGAGCGTGTTCTCGTTCAGCAGCAAGACACGCTGACTGAAAGTCGTGGACTGGTCGGCATTTATCTCGTTTCGATCTACAAAGCCCTCGGCGGCGGCTGGCAAGCACAACAGACGGCAAACCCGCCGCAGACGGAACCTGCCCCCGTCCCGGCTGGCGATCCAATGCCACCACCCTAATCGCACCAACAACAACACAGGCTTCCTGCCGCGACACCTTACAGGCAGAGAGGACATTTGCATTAGAGACATGCCCAACACACCTTCCGATTCCAAAGACTTCGGGCATTGGACAGAGGCACATGCGCTTCGCCGGGCGATGCTCTTGCTCGGCGGAGTCGTGCTCGTGTTTGTAGTGTCCATGTTCTTGGCCGCTGGACGCCTTGGATGGACGCGGGGATGGTTCTTTCTCCTAATCTCCCTTCTGCTGGCAATCCTGAGCATCGCCTACCTGTGGCGCACCAATCCCGAAGTGGTCATCGCTAGAACCCGTTTTCATCAGGGAACCAAAAGATGGGACGAGGTGATGGTTTTCCTTGTGATCGTTTCATTCATGGCGATTCTTGTGACCGCAGCGATTGACGATGGGCGTTTCCATTGGTCTGTCGTTCCGCTCTGGGTGACAGTCGTCGGCTACGTTCTGCTGTTCATTGGGATCGCCGCAGACGTTTGGGGGAAGAGCGTGAACAAGTTTGCTGAGTGGACCGTTCGCATCCAGACGGAACGCAAGCAAGAAGTCGTGGACGCCGGCCCTTATGCCATCGTGCGGCACCCTCTCCACGCTGCCTCCTTCTTCCTGCTCGGCGGTATTCCCCTGGCACTGGGATCATTTTGGGCCTTGATTCCAGCAGTCGTCACCGCCTCGGCCCTTATCGTGCGAACGGCATTGGAGGATCGAATGCTTTACAACGAACTCGAAGGATACCGAGAGTACGCCAATCGGGTTCGCTATCGACTGATTCCAGGCATTTGGTAGAAACCGAATAGCATAACAACCAACGACTCGCCAGATACGAACAGGAGTTCTCGTTCTACTTACGGTGAGTTCAATGTCAGAGTTATCAAGTCAAAATGGCGAAGGGGGTGCCGCGATGGGGTTGAAGCCTGTAAAGGAACGTGGTTCGTCCCTCGCGGACGCGATCGAGGTTATTCTGGACAAAGGGCTTGTCATCAACGCCGACATCGTTGTCTCCGTGGCCGGCGTTGAACTCCTTGGCATCAAGATTCGCGCGGCGCTGGCTTCATTCGCTACGGCGGCCAAGTACGGTCTCGATTTCCCCGCCACCACCAACACCGAGACAGCCGCCTGGAAGGAAGCCCTGATCGAAAAGGAATCGTGCCCTCAGTGCGGCAAGATGGTCAAGGCCGAGGAACTCCTCAACGTGCAATGTCCCTGGTGTGGTTGGGTGAGCGCCAAGGCCAAGGCCGGTCTGAAGGCCCCGGAAGGCGCGGGTCCCATTCCTGTCCCCAGCCCCGTTCCCTTTCCTCACCACGCAGGTCTGTCTTTTGCCAATCGGAGGCATGATGGAAGCCATACGGGCCAAACACGCAACGATAGATGATCTGTTGGAGAGGATACTCGATAAGGGCATCGTCCTTAACTTGGACCTCGTGATAGGAGTCGCCGGCATCCCGCTGATCGGCGTCAACTTGCGGGCAGCCGTCGCCGCCGTGGAGACCATGATCGAGTACGGCTTCATGCAGGCGTGGGATGAAGACCTACGCCAATACGCCGCCAACGAGTTGCGCGAAAAGAAGCTGGCCCTGGGATCAGACGAAACCGTCCTGCTTGAGATGTTTGGCTCCTGTTGGCACAGCGATGGCATCTACCGTGCCTGGCGGCCGGGCCGCCTCTACCTGACCGGCCGCCGCCTGATCCTGTATCGACAGGAACCGGCGGAGGTACTTTTCCAGACTCCTCTGGCGGACATCCACGGCATGTCGATCGACGAAGAGACCTATTTCACGGGCACGCGGCGGAAGATGCTATATCTCTCTCTGGTCCCGGACAAGATAGTCTCGCTTTACGCCGAGGATATTGAGGCGTTGAAACAAGCTCTTGAGGAGAGGGGAGTCAACTCGGGAACGATGCCAACCGACAGTCTTATGCCCTTCTCGCGGGCCATGAGGGCTGGCAGCATTATCAAAGAGCGGACGGTGGCCGATGGCAAGATGTGGCATCAGGTTCCCGGCACCGGCATTCACGGTCCCACATGGCGGCCGGGCTGGCTCTATCTGACGGTGGAACGCCTGCTGTGGTGGTCCGATTCTGATGGCCGGGTGGGATTGGAAATCCCGCTGGGCAACATCGGAGGAATCCATCTGGCCGCCCGGAATTTAGATGATGTGCCAAAGAACCAGGATGTCTTGACCATCATCTACCGGAACAGCCACGACAACGAAGGCAAGGCCCTATTTTCAGGGGAGATGCTGTCCCAGTGGCAACGGCAGATCAAAGAGCAGGTTCTGGACCACGGAGGTAAAGATTCCCATGCTTGACATTGACGAAGACAGCCTCAAGCACGGCGTACTGGGACTGGTGATCGCTCTGGTCGAGATCATCAAAGATGCTCTCAAGACGCAGGCTTTCAAGCGTATGGAGGCGGGCAGCCTGGGCGAGGAAGAGATGAATCGCCTGGGGGAGGCATTGATGGACTTGGATAAAGCCTTTGACCAAATCAAGGAAGAGCATGGTGTAGCCGAAACCGTCCAGAAAGTGCGAAGTGGCCTGGATGATGTCGTGGACGAAGTGCTGGACAAGTGGATCAACCCCGAGCGATGGAGCGAGGAGCTTGCAACCAAGAATATCAGGGACTAGAACTGCCTACTCGTCGGTGACGCCCGGAGAAGAGATTCTACTGGCCGAACACGGGGTATACCTGCCTCAAGGGCGGCCTTCCTGGCAGATAGGCGAGCTGCGCCTGACCACGGAAAGACTGCTGTTCCTTCAGCCTCATGGCGTGATCTCTGACATTCCCTTGACTTTAGTCACTGACATCACTACCGAAAGGAAGCATTTCATTTTGGTGGGAAAGACGGCGATGCGCATCTCCTACCGAGACTCTTGCAAGACATGTCTCCACAAGGCGTGGTTCATCACTGCGTCCCTGAGACGTTGGCTCAATCTCTTGCACCAAATGGCTTCGGCCCTGGCTCCCGACTGGAATACTGGGAAGCAAAGGAGCAGAGATACAGAGAAATGTAGTGGCGAAGGTCATCTTGTTCGCGTCCCGCCAGCCCTCCATATCTGCGCAGCGGGTGACTATGCGCCAAAGATCAGCGGAGAGGGCTTGGAACGGGTGGCCGTGAAGCTGGACCCTGATAGCCGCGAGATTTTGTGGTATCTGTGCTTGAACAGACATGCCACCATCGACGAGCTTGCCGCATTGATCTCAGCGCCCACCCACATGCACGTCTTATTCAAGATCAAGCAGGGCATAAACCCTGCCGCTGAAGAGGTGCTGGGTTGTCCTGTGCTGGTTTTTGAGGAATCCCGATTCGATCGGGAGTCAGGCGAGATGATTCCCTTTAGCTGGTGGCTGGCCGGGACGGTTGTTCCGAATCCACGATGGCGGGAGCCGGAGATTGATGTTTTCGACGAAGCGCACGAGATTAAAGTCATCGCCGATCTGCCAGGCATTGAAGAGAAGGACATTCAGGTCAGAACCCTGGGGGACAAAGTGTTGGTGCGGATTGACCGTGCTGAAGGTGAGTATCGCAAAGAGGTTCCGCTCCCTGCACCCGTACATGCCGACCGAGTAGTAACGAGTCTTAATAACGGCGTGCTGGTGGTCCATCTCAAGAAAGTTTGATGAGGAAGAACGATGGAAGCCACAGGAAGGTACGTTTACTGCATTATACCCAACACCGGAAAGGAGCATTGGGAAGCGATTGGAGTGGACAGCCAAGCCGTCTATGCCATCTCTTACAAGGACATCAGCGCTCTGGTCCACAATTGCCCTCTGGAACCTTATCAGGGAGATAGTGAGAAGGTCAAGGAATGGGTTTGGACTCACGGCGAGGTAATAGATGCCGCTTGGGCCAAGGCGGGCACTGTCCTGCCCATGACCTTCGACTGTATTATCCGCCCCTCAGCGGGCCAAACGGCCGAAGAAACCGTTGTCGCCTGGCTGAAAGCAGAATACGACGGTTTCAAGGCGAAACTGGGGGAGTTGGAAGGCAAGGTCGAGTTGGGCGTTCAGATATTCTGGCTGGTGGATGTGATGGCGAAGAAAACCATCGAGGCCAACGAGGAGATAAGGCAGTTGCGACAGGAGATGGAGGCCAAGCCCAAAGGGGTGGCCTACTTTTACCAACAGAAGGTCGAGAAGGCGCTGAAGCGAGAACTGGAGACCAAAGCCGATGAAGATTACCGTCGCTACTATCGGTCGATCACGCCCTATGCTGAAGATGTCCATGTGAACGCCGTAAAGCGACCGGCCGAAGGGAAGCAAATGCTTATGAACTTGTCTCTATTGGTGAGAAGGGAAAAAGTAGAGGAAGTGGGAAAGGAATTGGAAAAAATCAAGACGGAGGAGGGAATCGACATACGTTTTACTGGCCCCTGGCCGCCCTATAGCTTTGTCTCCCGGCTACCCGTGGTCGAATGAACGTCCCAATAACGTGAAGCATACGACTGGGCATACTGGGTTATGGCTTGTCGCGTGATTCGTGATAGACCAACAGCTCCAAACAGCCTCATTTTGGGGAATCTACCTATTGTCTTGAACATGCAGCGTCTGTATCATCGCCCAACTTGCAATTGTGGATGATTATGTGTTTTCCGCGCGTCTTTTGAATGGAAGCAGACGGGGTGATGTACAGAGACCGACACATTCAACCCGTTTGCGGGATGCTGCTTCTGCTATGCCTGATTGGCCTAGAGGCCCGCTCCGCATCGGCTCAGGAGCAACAGCCTGATTGGAGCGAGAAGGCCGGAAGCATTTCGTTTGAGAGGCCGTTCGAGCCTATCGCTGATGCTGGTTACGTTGCATTACCGGCGTCCGCCTCGGACGAAACACTGCCGGAATTGGGCGGACTCCAACGGTTGCCACCCGTCGATCAGCCCAAGAACGAGTCGGCAGGATTCGGCTTTGGGTCTGGGATGCCAGGAATGGGGCCGGGCGGTCAAAGGCCATTCAGTTACAGAACATTCTGGTTTCCCAGCGTGCCGGTCAAGGGGCAAGCCGCCGACTGGGGACTCGTCGGACAGGATTTTTCGCTGACCTACCCGCTCTGGGTCGATTTGCCGAACACGGTGATGGTCACGGCGGGCGTTCGGAATAGACTCATCAACACCGATGCCATACTCCCCGATTCCCACAAGGAATACCCCAGCGAACTCTGGAATGCTCAAGTGGGGTTGATGTATCTCCGGCAGTTGAGCGGCGATCGGATGATCGGCGGCGGCGTCAATCTGGGATCGGCCAGCGATCACCCATTCGCCTCTATCCAGGAAATGAACGTCAGCATGAACGCGATGTATCGTATTCCCTCCGGCGAACGCAATGCGTGGATGTTCATGTTGATGTACTCGCCGATGAGCGAGATTCAGTTTCCGATTCCGGGCGTTTCGTACAGCTACAATCCGTCGGAACAGTTTCATGCCAATATCGGTCTGCCATTCATGTTCAGCTACAAGCCCACGGATCGGTGGACGGTTGAAGCATCGTACATGCTGATCCATACGATCCACGTGAAGGCGACCTACAAGATTGCGGAGCGGGTTAATGTCTTCGGTGGTTATGATTGGTCGAACGAGACCTACATGCTGCAAGACCGAACGAACGAAAAAGATCGGTTCTTTTTGTACGATCAACGAGTGGTGCTCGGACTGAACGTGCCCATGACCTCGTGGCTCACGGCCGAACTCGTGGGCGGCTACACATTCAATCGGTATTCGTTCATAGGCCAGCAGTGGGATTCCGCCGGCACCGACCGCGTGGACATCGACCCTGGCCCTTTCGTGTCGCTCAGCGTGAGCCTGCGCAGATGAGAAAAAGGCAAAACAGGTGCAATGGCGTCTGGCGGGTTCTCAACGTCATTGTCGCCTTCCTGCTAATGGTCGGACAAGGCGTACTCTGGCCTCATTGTTGGTCAACACAAAAACACGGTGGCTTGGGGAAATCGGCAAATGCGTTTCCCCCGGCCGCGATGGCTATCACACGGAATGTGCCCGGTGGGCTGACCTTGATGATGCCTTGCGGGCTGTTTGGCGTCATCGGGCCGATGACGGCCAGAACAGCCCAACGCGGGGCTGCAAGGATTTGCGTAGGTATGGCGTCGCGCTGGCCGCAATCTTCACGCCACAGCTTGACCCGCTCCCAAGGCAAGCCCGTCAACTGGGCCAACCTCGCGGCACGATCATCCTGGAGATCGAGCACCAAAATCACCGGATCATCCATGCCGTCCGCCTTGACCTTCTCGTAGGCGAACTCAATCCGCTCCCGATTAAACAACAGCAATTCACGGCGCGACTCGGCCGCGATCGTCTCCTGCAACGGCTCCAAGGTTGGATAACTCCACGGCGGCAATCGGTTCACTGCGGAGTCCCTTCGACAGCTTGCGACTGACCGACATCCGCCTCTTTCGACCGATCCACATAGGTCGTATGGAGCAAGTGATGCGAAAGATGGCCCAATGGCTCGTAGAGGAACTCCTTGTAGAGTTGTTCTACCTCGGGATTGAGATGCGACTTGCGTAGCGGCTGTTGGCGGTCATCGAGATTTACCCCGCCCGTGCGGGCCTTACGAACGAAGGTGTTGGTGGGAATGAGTTGCCCGCCGCCGCCGATGCAACCACCCTCGCAGGCCATGAACTCAATGAAGTGATACTTCGAGAACTCGCCGCCGGCGCGGACAGACTCGCAGACCTTCCGAGCGTTGCCCAGTCCGTGGGCCACGGCCACCTTGACCTCAATCCCATTGATGGGAACCGTGGCCGCTTTTACGCCTTCCATCGTCCCAAGACTCTCGAACTCCAGCTTTTCCAGCGACTTCTTGGCGACAACTTCGTAAGCGGTGCGCAACGCCGCCTCCATTACTCCGCCAGTGCGGCCGAAGATCGGCGCGGCCCCGGTATATTCACCCAAGAGCGGATCGTGCTGCTCCTCGGGCATGGCAGCCAGGTCGATTTTACCCATCTTCAACAGCTTGGCTGCCTCGCGGCTCGTCAACACAACGTCAACGTCCTGGAAGCGATCCTTTTCCTCGATCTTTCCTTTCTCCAGCCAGTAGTGATAGGCCGAGTCCATTTCTTCCCTCGCGGCTTCGATCTTCTTGGCCGTGCAGGGCATGATCGACACGACGAACATCTTTCGAGGATCGACGCCCAGCTTTTCGGCGGCAAATGTCTTGGCCACCGCGCCGAGCATCTGCTGCGGCGACTTGGCCGAGGAGAGATTGGAGATCAGGTCGGGATAGAAAATCTCGCAGTAGCGAATCCAGCCGGGCGAGCATGACGTGAATTGAGGCAACGTGCCACCATTGTTCAGCCGGTGGATCAACTCGTAGCCTTCCTCCATAATGGTCAGATCGGCGCTGAAGTTGGTGTCCCAGACCTGGTTGAAGCCCAGGCGGCGCAAGCCAGCGTACAGCTTGCCCGTGACCAGCGTGCCCGGCTCCATGCCGAACTCCTCGCCCAACGTGGCGCGAACGGCTGGTGCGAATTGAACCACGACGTACTTGTCTTTGTCCTTCAGGGCATCCCACACCTTGCCGGTGTCATCGACCTCCCGCATCGCGCCGAGCGGCCGAGAAAACGGGCACGGCTCACAGCCCATCAGTCTCGCCACGAAGCCGGGCATCTTGCGGAACCCCACCGGGCAACTCAGGATGCACTGTCCGCAACGGGTGCATTTCGAGTCGTCGAAGATCACGCCTTCCTTTTCGTCGAAACTCAATGCACCGACGCCCTGGATGTCGTTGCACGTATCGACGCACGCCCGGCATCGAACGCACGAGTTCGGATCGTGCCGGATGGAAGGCAATGACATTCTCGGCTCGAACTTCCACTGGGCACGCTTTTCCAGGTCGATCAGTCCGCTCGACTCTGCCTCGGCGGCGGCGAACTCCTGGGTCTGCCGGATGAACTGGCACTCCTGATGGTCTCGCAGATGGCCGATTCGCTCTTGCAGCACCGATTCAAGCTGCTGCGATCGCGTTCGGATGACCATGCCCTCCCGTACCGGCCGGTCGGACCACACGGCCAATGGCACGACCTGCCCGTCCACTTCGATGAGATTCATCAACGGACATCGTGCGTTGTTGATCCACTGCTGCTCACGACACACCTTGGGGTGATGGAGTCTCTGTTTCTCCTGCTTCAAGAGCGCCAGGATGCTGAGCGGCTTTTCGAGAGAAACCTGTCGATCGTCGAGTTGCGCGGTTGCGGACACAGTAGGCTCCCATTCCCTGTAATGGTGGGGATATACAAGAGGCCGGTTTTCGGGTAGTATTACAGTTTTCAGATTCGTATTACGCCCTCGATCTTACCTGTTGTTGCCCTGGTCGTCAATATGCCTTGGTTTGCCGTACAATCCGACTATATCCAGCCCCAGCGTATGGAAGAACTAATGGGCCGCGTTGCCGATGAGGCCCGTGCGCGGATTTGCCGACGCCCGAAACGGGTGCTTCTTCTGCCGCCGGACATCACGCGGATGCACTCGGGGGCGGGTCGGCTGACGGAACTTCTCTACCAGCATTTCAGCCGCCAGTCCGACGTTCATCTGATCCCGACCTTGGGCCAACACGTCCCCCACACACCCGATCGCCGCATGTTCGGCTCGATCCCCAACGAGCGGATTCACGTCCATGACTGGCGCGGCGGTTGCGTCAAGTTGGGCGAAGTCCCGGCGGATTTCGTCAAGGAGGTTTCGGCCGGTGCCGCCGATTGGCCGATCCCCGTGGTGCTCAACCGGATGCTGATGGAAGGCCGCTGGGACATCATCATCAACATCGGCCAGGTCGTCCCGCATGAAGTCCTCGGCTTCGCCAACCACAACAAAAACTACTTCATCGGGCTGGCCGGCAAGGAGATGATCTGCGCCTCGCACATGGCCGCTGCCTGCTACGGGATCGAAAACAATCTCGGCACCTTGGTCACTCCCGTCCGGGCCTGCTTCAACAAGGCCGAGGAGGATTTTCTTGGCGGCTTGCCTGATTTGTACGTGCAGATCGTGATGGGCCGCGATGCCGATGGCGAGTTGGTCCACACGGGGTTGCACGTTGGCGACGATCTGGAGACATATCTGGGGGCGGCGCGCCAATCCCGCGATCAGAACATCACGGTCCTGGACAATCCGCTTGATAAGGTGGTCTGCGTGATGCAGGCCGACGAGTTTGCCAGCACCTGGGTCGCCAACAAGGCGATCTATCGCACTCGAATGGCGATAGCTGATGGCGGCGAACTGATTATCATCGCCCCTGGCCTGGAGCGTTTTGGCGAGCAGCCCGAGGTCGAGGCGATCATCTGCAAGTACGGCTATGTCGGCACGCCGCGCGTGATGGAGCACTACCGCCGCGAGCCGGAGCTTCAGGAGTTTGCCCATGCCACGGCGCACCTGATCCACGGCTCGTCGGAAGGCCGGTTCACCATCACCTACGCTCCCGGCCGCATGTGCCACAGAATGATCGAACGGGTCGGTTTTCATTACGCCAATCTCAACACGACTCTTGCCAAATACCCGCCACAACAGCTTCGAGAAGGAATCAACGAAATGCCCGATGGCGAGACGATCTTCTTCATACCCAGCCCATCGACTGGCCTCTGGGCCACGCAGGAGAAACTGTTGCGGCAAGGTCGATCGAGTAGCAACCATCACGCTCTTCCTTGAGACAGGCAATCAAGCGGGAGCAAATTGGCGATCCTCTCGGAGGATGGGGACCGCCGCCTCCGCCAGGGCAAGTCCGCCGAACAGTACGGTCGTAAAGACCGCATCGCCAACAAGCGTATTGCGGAAGAAGGAAATTGCCGCGACGTAGCAGTCACACAATCCGCCCAGCGTATGCGGATACCAGAGCAGCCAGCAGGCGAAATTGGTGATGATGAAGAACTGCACTGCTCCCGCGATCGTCGCCAAAGCGACCGGGACAAATCGGCGGCGGGATCGCAGCCAGCGGTTGAGCAATACGTTCAAGGCGAAGCAGCCATAGACCACGGGCAGAAGCGCGTGGAGGCCGAGAATGAAGTCGCTCAGCAACATCGCGGCCAACGGTACCAGGAACGCGCCAGATTTTCTCGAAAAGAACGTGCCACCAAACAGGGCAATCGCTCCTATAGGACTGATGTTGGGCGGATGCGGGATCAGGCGGGCACAAGCGGCGAGAACTACGACCGCAGTCAGGAACAGGAACCGAGGCCATGTACTGTGCCTGGCTGTGTCTGGTCTTGTTGCTTTGACTGCCCAGTCTACGCTCTTCAATATAGTCGGAGACTCTGTATTCCATCGCATTGATATGATCCTTTCAGCACGAGCAAGATGCGGCACGAGGGCGTTTGACAAGTCCCTGGACGGAAGAAGGAACCTCCATCAGATCGCCGCAGATTGCATCCACTTCATGCAACCCTTGTGGCAGACTGTCCGCTGCCAACCCGACAAAGAGGATTCTGGTCCGCTGCCGGATGCCGCGAGCCTCCATTTCTTCCACCAGTGCTGCCACTTCCTGACAGGGCACCCTTGATGACATTCGCCCGGACGCGATCGGCAATTCGACGACGACCAGCACCGAGGCCCGCGCGTTGGCGCACACATCGGCGAATTGGGCCGGCGAGACATCTCCGCCGAGGTCCACAACGTCCCAGCCGCAGACTTCCAGTAGATTGGCGATCGTATCGCGGCACATTCCGTGACCGTTCCACGCCAGCGATCCGACCACGACTTTGCCACAGGTCAACTGTTCCCTGCCTCCGGCGGCATCAACGGCACTTAGCGCCGCCTTGGCCGCGCGGAGCGAGACCAGCAATTCCGGCAGGTAGAACGCTTGCCGGGCATATTGCTCCCGGATTGCCTCGATGGCCGGCGATAGCGCCGTGTCACGAAGCTCTCGGGCAGAACGTCCCGAACTCAACCATCGTTGAGTGAGTTCTTCGGCAGCTTTCGCGTTGCCGGAGAGGATGGCTTCCTTAATGTCCGTGTTATCGCACATATTTTGCCTCCTGCGTTTATTTGGTTCGGAAAACACGCCGCCTGTAGGCATACGCCGCTGCGGTCAATCCGGCGATGGAAGCCAGAATGAATGTTGAAGGCTCGGGCGTGGCCGTCAGTTGGGCGATGCCGGGACTGAAATAGTCATTCACGTAGACCGTGCCGCCAGCTTGCCGGATGTCGCCGGTGGTCGCCAGCATGGTGTACCAACGGACTGCGCCGGCACCGTCGCCGATCACGTCGTAGTTCAAGCCACTGCCGATCTCCCCGTTCCAAACGGCGATCTTGCTGGAACCGGACCCGTTTTGATCGCCGCTGTTGAGGTTAAAGACCACATGATCGGCCGTATCGACATCGACATCGTAAGGACCATTGGCGTCGAAGTCGGTCAACTTGGTTGCGTCGGTCAACTGAAGGAGTTTCTCGGTCGAAAGGGCTTCGCTAATCTTGTCGGGCGAGAAGCGATAAAGCGCCTGGCTGCCGGGCGAGAAGCCGTAGTTGCCATAATAGACGTTGCCGGCGCTGTCCACAGCCAGACCAGCGGAATATCCGCTGCCGAATTGCCGGATGTCTGGATCAGCATGTCATGCCTGGGCGTGGCCCCGCCAGGTGTTGCGCCATGATCGTAGGCGAAGACGTAGTTGTCCTGTCCGTAGCCGCCGTTCCACGGTTCGGCCAATCCAGCGACATAAAGCTGCCCGTTGTGGGCCTGAGCACCATAGGCATTGACCATGAGGACGCCGGCCGTCGTGCCGGTCGCCTCGGTGTTCCAGGTTCCCGTGGCGCGATTGTACTGGTAGACGTAGGAAGCGTCGTAATCGTTGTACGTTCCGGCGTAAAACACATTGTTTGTCGAGTCGAACACCCCAAAACAGTCGCCATATCCATTGGAAAGCACCCCGCTGGACGGCAGTCCGATCGTGGTCGTTATCCCGGTGGCAACGTTGTAGACGTTGTAGCCGTTCTACCCGGAAGGTGTGTTGTAGCTGTTGCTCCAGTAATGAATCTGGCCGTTGTAGGCGGTGAACTGGCCGTCTGGAATGACGGAATAGCTCTGCATGACGTAGCCGTTGGCTATGTCGGCCCTCGCCACGGCAGGCATTGCCGCCAGCCCAAACAAAACGACGATAGACGCTTTGACTGAGAATCGCATCGAACTCATCTCCCAATTCCCCCGAGGTTCATGGCAAATGATGGTTTCTCGCGCAAGTTCAGATGCAACATGGTCAGCGGCATGGGGGAAATGTGATGCACTGTTCTGTCGCGCCGAAACCCGCAGGCGGTGCGATCACAAGGGGAACCGGACCTCGCAAGCGCGCAGCATCAGACGCCTTCTTTCGCACACGCAAAGAGAAATGTGCAAAGAAAATGAGCTGAAGCTACGACGCCGACGCGAAGCAAGGCTCCGAATGTGAAGTTCTTACGGTTTCCTTCCCGCGCGGAGAACCGCCAGCCTTGCGTTGGTAGGTCTTCTGACTCCCGAGTTCAGGATCACCCGGCCTTCTCACCAAGTTCCCCGAAGGGGACGATGGTAATGGCTGATAGAAAGGGTTCCTGTTAGCACTCGGTTACAGCGGCGGGGACCGTCCCGGACTTGCACCGGGTTCCCTGTTCGTCCACCATTTCAACGGAAATGGCAGAGCACCAACGCCACGATGAGTTCAGATTCTAGCGGGAACAGAAATCCTGTCAAGCAGGCTCCGCGAGAATTTCCACGCCCAGCAGTGATAGGTTCTGGTGGCTCCTGACCTGCCGGCACGACAAGATGGGTAGCTTGCACAGACCCGAACAGCATACGAGTCCAGATCAATCGGTCGTCACGGATCAGCCGATGAATGGCCAATTCCAGGACGGTCTTTTTCGAGGCGGCAATATGGGAGCAACTATGTCGATTGGCGAAATCTTGGCGACCACCCTGAATGACTTGGGACAGCCTGCGCCCAATGACATTATCCAAACCGTGCTCCTGAAAGACGGCCGTTTCTTCGGTCACAAGTATTGCTACGACGGTGGCTACGCGGTCTTGCAGGCCGGCAGCAACATCGTCGAGTTCTTTGGTGAGGATGGAAAGTCTTTGACGAATGCCGCGATCAAAGCCGACAACGAAGCAGCGGCATAGGCGATTCGCGGAGCGACCGACCGTCGCTGAAGTATCTTCCCACTCATTTTGTCCGAGCGATCAAACAGCCCGAAGTACGGAGGATAGGAACCAAGGCCGATGTTACCGAAGCGGATCGAGGAGCGCGAACCGCTGCTGATGCGGATCGCGCATCGCATCCACAATCCGCGTTGGCTCGCGCCGGCCACTACGTTCCCACCATACTGGTCGCGGCCCTGCTCGTCAGCGCTTGGGGCGTATGGCCATCATTCCGGCTGGAAGGTGCCGAAGTTCTCGGCAATTGCAGGCAATGGTGTGGCCCAACGGAAGGATTGCTGGCTTCGCGTTTCGCGCATTGTATTGTCCGAGGATGGATGTCTGTCATGCTTAATGAGGGCCGCCGCCGGCATCGAAGTGGGCCGGTCGGCGGCCTTGCCGAGGTATTTCCGTTACAAGTGGAGACGACGGGAATTGCACCCGTGTCCCGCGATAGTTCCATGTCGGTCTCTACGTGCGTAGCTGGACTATTTCGCACATCTCGCTCGCCGTAGCCCCGTGCCGGCAGGGTCCACGGCTCGCAAACCAGTTTGTTTAGCGACGGCTCACTGGTGTCGGCCGTCGCGGTCCCGATTTGTGGCCGGCAGTCGAGTCATTCGGGCGACAACTCTCAGCCGGGGCAACCGTTGTTAGGCCGCCATTGCAAAGCGAGGCTTGGCAATTAAGGATTATGGTCTGCTTTTATCGTGGCCTGCTGACCAACCACGGCACGCCTCCGTACACTTCGTCTACCCGGTCGAGTCTATTCGTCCCCAGTTTCTTGACGTTCAATCCGCCGGTCATCGGCATTCTGCATCTCGCGGCGAGTGCGACAACCGGAGTTGCCGTAGCCATTGCAATTCCAGCCTGAACAGCCGATGCCGCTGCTTTTGACCTTCACTTCATAGATTCGGCTCGCTGCAATCATGGTGCAGTTTGGTTGGTTGCCTTGTATTGTTAGGCCCTTACGACAAACCAGTGAGGCGTTCGCTTTTCGGTGGTGTGAATGATCTTCTTGCCGTTTACGGGGCGGTCCTCGAAGTGGCGCAATAGTGTGCCGAGTGCGGTTTCGAGGTTCGAGCCTAGTTCATGCACGAGGCTTTCAAGCGTTGGGCAGCGGCCGGGGTACTTGCGGATGAATTCAATCGCGCTGAATGTGGTTGAAGGCGAGGCTAGCTCGGCCCAGCTTGTTACGATCAACTTGTGCAACTCTTCTTCACTCGAACACGACGGAACGGCCGGCAGGCGGTCTGCATATTTCTGATAGGAGCGGTCAAGACGCTGCCATGTCATGCCGCGATACTTCGTACCGCGTCGGATCGACTGGTTGACCACGGAGATATTGAAGCCGGCACGCATGGCGTCAAGGACAGTCGGGAAGACACGGGTCTTCCCACTCTCGTCGGTCGCCATCAACTCTGGCTTTGGCTCAATAGTGGCGTTAGTCATGGCCGGGAAAAAACTCGTCCAGTAGCCGGATCAATACGTCTCCGTGGCAGAGAACTTCTTCGTGAGGTTGTTTGCACACGCATCCGAGCCGCTTGCCAGCTAACTCGGGAAGGGCGGCGATCAACTTCGGACTGCGGCGAACGTAAACTTCGTACATCTGAATCGCTTTCTCGCGGGTCACTTTGTCGTCAATCTGGAATGGGTTTCCCCATTTCGACGGCCTCATTATGTTGATGTCATACGGTTCTCTACGCAAATTGACGACGGTGGTCATACCGTGACGACCTCCCGCTCCTGCTCTTCCATTTCCTCGGCGGCCAAGTCCTTCAAGTGTTCCCAGGCTTTTCGGTGTCGCCATTGAACGGTCGTGATCGGCATATCCAGCAACTCGGCCGCCGTCTTGGCTGTATAGTGTTCGAGATCGAGCATTCGCACGATTTCGCGTTCGGCCGGCGTAAGGCGGCTGAGGAAGTCGTTGACTAGCTGGGCAGCCTCGGCCTTCTCAGCGCCTCGCACGTCATCCATCGTCTCTGGGACCGTGCGGCTCTCGCGCCGGATGTCGCGCCGCAGCCGGTGTGCATATTGCAGGTGGTTGACCAGCAGGCGGTGAGTTGTCGCCAGAAGGTAACTGGATACGTAGCTGTCCTGGATGAAGCGTCGGGTACATTTGTGGAGGGCGAGGAAGACTTGTTGCGTCAGGTCATCGGCGTCCGCCAGCAATTCGCCGTGGAGGCGATTGCAGATGTTGCCTTTCACCTTGCGGTGGTAGCGGTGATAAAGGACGGTGAAAGCCTCCTGGTTGCCATTTTGCAGCAGGGTCATCAATCTCTCATCCGTCAGTTCGTTTAGGTCCGTTGCATTGTTGCCTTTTCCATTCATGGTGGGTTTACTTAGGAAAAAGGTGTGACCTCGAAGCCTGCCCAGCTTACCTCCCTAGTAAATTTTGCCACCAGGAACCGCGCTGGGGCGGGGGAACCCCCTATGCTTTACTGGAAAAAACGACAGAACCAGCCATCATGTCAGTTGTCCTTTTTGCCAGTCACGTTGGGGGATACGTTGCACTCTCTCAACAAAACTGTAGGTTACAACTGCTCCAAAGGTTGTTTCCCATTTTCTCCTGTTTGCCTAAAATGAAATCAGCGTCCGTCCGAAAATTTGGAGTGCGATTTTAGAACATTCGGCGGTTGACGCGGGGCAGGTGGGTGGGTATCCTTGAAGAATTCGGTGGCGGAGCGCTTGGCTCGTAGTCAAGCGGGTCGCTTAGGAGATTGGAAATAGTGACAGAAACCCGGATTTCGGGCGTTCAGGAAGTGGTGGCCGGCGCGTCGCCGGCTTGTCACCATTTTGTCACCAAACAAGCCCTTATAAGGGCGTATTCGGGAAAACTGGGGTGTCTAGGAAGACACATGATGGGAGGGACAAAGGCGTTACAGGATAAGCACTTAGGACTTTCCGGGGCGTAGCTCAGCCTGGCTAGAGCGCTTGGTTCGGGACCAAGAGGTCGCTGGTTCAAATCCAGTCGCCCCGACTTACATTTCCTAACGACTTACCCTCCAAACCGGAACAAATACTGCTTTCTGCGGGTGGCGGCAGGCAAAGCCTGCCGGTTTCGGCGGCCGCAATGGCCTTCTCGCGGTCGTCGTGCAGAGCCTGATGCCCGGTCGGACCGCGGTAGATATCGAGGGGCGCAGGGGTGTCGCCGAAGGTCACAAAACCGCCTGCAACCTTGTTGAGCACCCGGTTCTTCACCTGAACGGGCTGGAAGTCCAGAAAAAGCCGAGCGTTCGTCAGGCGAAACACCTCGGTGGCCAAGTCTAGACGCGAGGAGTCGGCTACCAAGTCCGTCAAACGGTGGACGACGCTCATCGCCGCAGCGATCTTCGAGTCGGCGTCCATAATCGGCTCCGCCTTAAGCTCCGTTTCCGCAATCTGGGCCTGCAGGGCAGCTTCCTGGGCCTTCATCTGATCGAACATGGCGGAGATCGCCTCGAACTGCGCGGGCGTCTGCGCCAACGCCATGTTGGCGGAGACCGTCTTCAGTTGTGTCTGCACCTGCGCCAACTCCGTCCGTTGTTCGGCAAGGGCACGATCCGCCTCATTGTCACAATCTGCTCGTGCAGCCAACTCACGTAAACGGCGCTCGACTTTCGGCAGCAAGGTGGGTGAAAGCAGCCGCTGCCGATGGCAACTGAGCATGAATCGGGTCGCCGTGGGGCCGTCAACCGTGTTGTGCTCACAATTCGCTCCGTGGCTCTGTTGGTAAAGGCCGCACACGTACCGAAAAGAGCCCGAGTACGGCTGGCGATAGAGTGGCCAGCCGCACGCCATGTCGAAGATTCGAGCGCCGAGCGGGTTCCGTGTCGGGTCGTGGGAACGAGGCTTTCCACGTTGCGTCCCGCCTCGCTGGTCCAACGTGGCCATCAGTCGCTCGTGCCGTTGTGCATCGACGAGGGGAGCAAATTGGGCCGGGGCGGTGATCCGCTGCGTCTTCGGGTTGCGGATGACTTTTGGCCTGGCCTCTTGGGTATTCCTGTCAATGTGGTAGTCGTCGTCCGTTAACTCGCGTGGACCGTTTTGTCCGAGACGCAATTCATCCCCCATCGACCGCAATCCGTAGGTGCAGACCGCCACTAGCAGGGGATTTTTTGCGATATTGACGATCGTTGTCTGATGCCAAACCCCGCTCACGGGATGCGTTACGCCGTTGTCTTTTCTGCAATGCCCCGCGTTGGGAGACAGAATCCCCTCCCTGGTCAACTGGGCGGCGACGCGTGTGGCGGGCATTGTCTCAAGCATGGTCAAGATGCGTCGAATGAGACGCAGCTCCTTTTCTGGGCCCGGCAGCCAGACGACGTGATGCCCCGGAGTCCGGACGTACTCCCGATCGGGGAGTTGTCGCACGAGCGTTCCGTCCTCGCGGACCAACCAGCGACGAAACCCGAACGGCGCGCGGCCGCCCGTGGAAAAACCGGCCTTCGCCAAGTGGATCTGTGCATAAATGATCTTTTGAGCCAGCGTGCGTCGCTCTTCACCGGCACGGTCGTAGTCCACCAACGCCGTAATCTGGTCGCCGATATCGCGGCGTTTCTTCTTCGGCAGCGGTGGACAGACTTTGTCCATGAACACGAGCGTGATCCCGTCCGACCGCAGCGTGTCCTCCAGCCGGATGGCGTCCATGGGTACGTCTGGGCGTGCGAACCGATCGCGGCGAGGGATGAGAATATGCGAAACGTTAGGGTCTCGCAGCGCTTCCTTGATCATCGCGTCTAATCCCATGCGCGAGAGCAAGTTCCCTTTTACGTCGTAATCGAGGAACAGATCGCCGTTGGTCGATCGACCATCCTGGATCATCGCGGTGATGCCGTCGGGCATCCCGTCAAACGAAAGGTGCAGTTCTGCGGATCTGCTTACGGCCCACGCCACGTACTGGTCCGGCGTGGTTTCATGTTTGCCGCCGCTGTCGCGGTGATAGAACAGGGCGCGGCCCTCAATGGGTCGTTTCATGGCTTTCCTCATGATTTGGCTGAAAAACTCTTGACAATTCGTGGCGATGTTGCCAGACGAAGGCGGCCAGCACGTCTGCAAACTCGTCCTCATCGACCGGCCCCACCAGGACCTCGGCTTGAAGCAACTCGGGGCCTTTCCAGGCGAACTGCTCAATCCATACGCGCAGTACGGCCTCCGACAAAGGGCTCGCATTGGGACTGGCGAACTCCGCCGGTCCCTTGAAGGCACGCCCGGCCAACTGGACTTTGGCCTCCTCAAACGTTGGCAAATCCGTGTTGAGATAATGCCGGAAGGCCTGCCGTTCCCAAAGTCCAAGCTCTAGAACCGCCGAAAGTTCAAGCAGAAAGGCAGGCGGCAGGTGGCAGGACTTCGACTCGCGATAACCCCAATCGTCCAGTTTGGCCACCGTGAGTTCAGCCCGCCGTTCCGCATTGCGAACGATCGCCTGAATTTGGAGGTGGGGGAGTTCGAGGGATCCGGTGTTGGTTTGAATTGAGGCGGGCATTTCCGAACTCCTTTTCTGGGACTGTTGTTGATCCGGCGCATGGTCGACAGGGCTGCGGACGCCGAGCGAAGGGCTTGCATGGTGCGATCACGCCCAGCCTGCCGGCTTTCTCGCACTCTCTTAAAGCAAATGCGGTTGGCTGCCCGAACTCGTTGGTTGGGACATTTTGACCGCTGTTGATACTAAACTCTTTTAAAGTAAGCATTTACGAACTGACATCCGACCCTCCGTCGATCATCCGAGCCATCCGGCAGTAAGCAACTGAGTCTCGCCTGGCCGTCGCAGTCGTCATCCATATACGGCCTTGCATTTGCCATACCCGCATTGGAACAAATGGCGTAGAGGGTCGTCAAATTTTGTTGCATGCGTCTCTTCGCGACGCAGACGAATCTGGTCATTTGACGACCCCGTGGCTCATTTGGCATAATGGGACGCCGCCGGAATTTGCCCCGACTGAGAACGGCCGATTTGCTGCCTGCCCCGCCCCGCTTTTCGTACCGATTCCGAGCACCTTGGCCCGTCCGATGTCTAGGTCGTTGCCGTCCTTATTTATGACGCGGAACGCGGCAATATTAAGCTCGGGCCAGACGTCTTGCCCTCATCTGCAGGGCAAAATGACCGGGGCAGCCACCGTAAACGCCGGTTGAAAAGTGTAGCGCGGGACGGTTGAAAAACGTGGCGCTCGGGGCGAAAGGAGACCCTATTTGTCACACTTGCAGCCGGTTTTTTTGATCAAGCAGTGATGGATTGTCCGTCAGATTTGGCCAGCGTTTTTCACTCCTGTCAGGAAGCGACATCAACAGGTGAAAACCACTCGGCCGCAAGGAAAAGACGCCACCGATCAACCCGCACGACATTCGGCTGATGGGCGGCCAAACGCGTCAACGATTCCACAGGGGGCCC
>JBDKTJ010000147.1:0-5564 GCA_039698075.1 Thermoguttaceae bacterium
GATCGGCCCAACGCCACGGCTGTGGCGGCCCTGGATTCACTGGACAGAAACGGCCAATGGCGTCAAGTCTGGCCAAATGCCCGCTACGCCACGACTTAACGCAGCCCAGAACGCTGGTCACGCACCGCGATGACCGTTGATTGACAATTGTGCATTCTCCGGTCTACAATCAGCCGTTTCTCGTTCGATCCCGCGCACTTTTCAGGAAGACCCATGAGCAACGCACGTTCCGCAAGTGACAAGAAACGGTTGTTTATCACCTCCGACGGCAAAAATGTCGCGTTCACCTTTACGCTGGTCAGTTCGCTGTTCCTGCTTTGGGGACTCTGCAACGGCATGATCGACGTGATGGACAAGCATTTTCAGGACGAGTTGAACCTGACGCTGTCTCAGTCGGCCAACGTGCAGTGGGCCCATTACTTGGGCTACTTTTTGATGTCGATCCCGGCCGGCTGGCTGGCCAGCAAGTTGGGCTACAAAGGCGGCATCATCGTCGGACTGTTGATGGTGGCCGTCGGCGGCGTCTGGTTTGTGCCGGCCTCGTACATCGCTCAGTTTTGGGCCTTTTTGGTCGGCGTGTGTTTCATCGCCTCCGGACTGACGTTTTTAGAGACCATCGCCAATCCGTACACGACGGTGCTTGGCGATCCCAAATACGGGGCGACCCGCATCAATCTGGCCCAATCGTGCAACGGCATCGGCTGGATTTTCGGCCCTCTGATCGGCAGCGTGTTCTTTTACGGCAAGGACGCCGCCGGACAGAGCACCGGCAGCCAAACGCTTTGGATCCCCTATGCCATCATCGCCGGCGTGGTGTTGCTGCTGGCCGTGGTTTTTTATTTCGCGGACGTGCCCGACATCAAGGCCGAGGATGACTATCACCTGGACGACGCCGGCGAAAAGAGCGGCTCGCGGTCGATTTGGACGCACCCGCATTTTATCTTCGCCATCGTGGCGCAATTTTTGTATGTGGCCGCGCAGGCGGGCATTTTCAGTTTCTTCATCAACTACATGATTTCGCCGGCCGTGCCGCCGATTTCCGTCGCGTGGCGGGAAAGAATCCCAGAGAACTGGGTCGAAGTCAGCACAAAATTGGACAAGAACGACATCAAAGACTTCCCGGCCTTGGCGGCGAAGCTGCAACAGGAAAAACCCGACGCGGTGTCCGCCTTTTTGATGAAGTCGCTGTCGGAAGAGACGAAAAAGGCGTTGAAAGATTATCGCGGCGGCGAGCCGGGCGCCCTGTTGCCCGCCTTTACCCAGGACCTCAACAACGTGGTCAAGCAAGATCCGAACAAGCTGGTCGCCGTTCAGGACGAGAAAACCGGAAAAAATACGACACGCAAGAAAAAACCGGAGGTGTTGAGCAATCCAGCGTTGTTCGAGGGCGTTGCGCTCAGCGAAACGACCGCCGTAATGCTGAACCAGCGCGTCAAGGGACAACAAACCGATCAGGTGACGGACAAAACTCCGCACGAGCGAGTCGACGTGCCGCTGCTCAACCGGCGGCTGTTGGCCGAGGCCTATCAAGGCATTTTGCCGTTCGACCAACAACGCTACTCGCTCAGCGACGGACTGGCCTCGAAGCTGGCCTCGATCGGGTTCATCTGTTTCTTGATCGGCCGGTTCACCGGCGCAGGACTGCTCAAGCGGTTCGCCGCACATCGGATTCTGGCCTTGTACGGCGCGCTGAACGTCGCCGCCTGCCTGTTGGTCTTCGCCAAACTCGGCTGGATCTCCGCCGTGTGCGTCTTTTTGAGCTACTTCTTCATGTCGATCATGTTCCCGACGATTTTCGCGCTGGGTATCTTCGGACTCGGCGCTCGGGCCAAGAAGGCCTCGGCCTTCCTGGTCATGGCCATTATGGGCGGCGCGGTGTTGCCGAAATATATGGGCCACATTGCCGATCAATACGACATGTCGCGCAGCTTCATCGTGCCGGTCGTTTGCTTCGCGTTCGTCGCGCTTTACGGGTTCTGTTGGCCGATGCTCAGCCAAGCCGACTCGCTCAACGGCGCAAAGTCGGCCGCCGAGTAAACGGAAGCAACCCGACAAAAAAGAACACGCGGCGACGTCGCGTCCTTACGTGCTCTTCGACGGATAGGACGGCGGGAGCAGCTTATCGTTGTCGGAACGAGGAACCGTCCGCAACGGCTTCGGCGCGTCGAGCGACCGCATCGGGGCCGTGTCGAGCTGCTTCGGCACCGTGACGTTCGGGTCGAGCTCCGGTTTCGCTGAACTGGATTCCGACGGGCGTTTGGCGGGCGTCGGCTGCTGAACCGTCGTGGTCGTGGCGGACGAAGTCGGACCGCTTAGGATCGGATTGCCGCAAGCGTCCAACGGGATTTTCATGCAAACCACGCGCGGCACGTTGCAGGTGTAGGTCACCGGCACGCGCTTCTCGACGCAATGCGGAACGCGGATTGTCTGCTGCTCGGCCACCATGCGGCATACCTGATACGGAATCTGCTCGACCCGCTCTTCGTAAACCGTCCGGCAAGTGGTCACCGGCACCTTGCGGACGTGCTGCTCGGTGACGATGCGGCACACCTGCACCGGCACCTTGCGGACGACCTGTTCGGGCACATACTTGCACACTTGAACCGGAATCTGCTCGGCCACGGTCTGTGGCACGTAAGACGTCTGCGGCACCTGCTGCGCCACGACGTTCGGATGCCACACCTGTTGGACCTCGTACTGGCCGCGAGGCGTCTGGGCCCAATACAGTCCGGCCCGCTGATAAACCATTTGGCCTGTCACCGGATCCACGGCCGAGGTGGCCGATTGCCAAGTGAGCCGGGTGCTGTTGCGCGGCGGCTTCAGGACGATTTGCTGTTGGGCGAAGCCTTGGTCGACCAATTGGGTCTGATAGGTCGTCACGGGCTGAAGCACCGTGCGGTACTCGGTCCGGCAACTGGTTTCATAGACCGGCTTCATCACCGTGTACGTTTCCTCGCGTTCGGCGGTCTCATAGACCGGCCGCTGAACGGTGTACGTTTCCTCGCGTTCGGCGGTCTCGGTGACCGGTCGGGCGACGGTGTAGCGGTGCTCGCGCACGGCCGTTTCCCAGACGGGCTTGTAGCTGGTCACCTGCCGCTCTTCGCAAACCGTTTCGTACTCGACGCGATAGGCGACGAACTGCTTCGATTCGTAGACGGTTTGATACTCCAAGCGATACGTCTGGCCGCAGGTGGCCGGCGCACCGCAAGTTTGAGCCCACGCGGACCAAGCGGCGGCCAACAGCGCGGACAGCACCAACGTGGAACGAAGCATGGCGTTCATCTCAATCTCCTCAAGCCTGGCGCGACGCATCGCGCTGGTGGGGCATTGTTTCAAGTGTGCGGATACACTCCTCCCAAAGAGTTTGCCAGATAAAATGCGCGCGGGCAAATTGCCGTCCGTCGGAAATGTTCGGATTCGATCCCAAGTCCAAATGGCGCAACGACTTAATAACGATGAGAATTTTTCAAGTTCTTTTGCGGCAACACCGAACCCGCAAGGTTTGCGCGATCGCGCAAGTCGTTGTGTAGTAAGAACTTGCCGTCACGGTTTCTGCAATCGTTACAGATGAACGCACCCTTCCCAATCGGCGGCGGATCGACCACAATCAGGACACGATGCGATGCCTCGAACTGACACGGCCTACGGCGGCCGAAAACCTGGCCCTGGACGAAGCCCTGCTGGATGAGGCGGAACAGGCCGACGGTCCGTTGGAAACGCTGCGGTTTTGGGAGTCGCCCGAGCCGGCGGTGGTGGTCGGCCGGTCGTCGCGGATCGACGCCGAAGTGCGACGCGACGTCTGCCGCGCGGACGGGGTTCCGATTTTGCGGCGCACCAGCGGCGGGGCGGCGGTCGTGACGGGCCCGGGCTGCTTGATGTACGCCCTGGTGCTCAGCGATCAACGGCGGCCGCGGTTGCGGCAGTTGGACCATGTCCACGGCGAGGTGTTGGGGCGGATGGTCGAGGCCCTCGCGTCGCTGACGCCTGGCGTGCGTCATGACGGCACGAGCGATTTGGTGCTAGGCACGCGCAAGTTTTCGGGCAACAGCGTGCGACGCCGTCGCGGGCACATTCTCTATCACGGAACGCTTTTGTACGATTTTCCGCTTCCGTGGATCGACCGCTGGCTGACGATGCCGCCGCGAACGCCGCAGTATCGCGAGGGCCGGCCGCACGATCGGTTCGTCGTCAATGTGCCGATCTTGGCCGAGGCGATCCGCGAGGCGTTGAAAAAAGTTTGGGAAGCGGAAACGCCGCGCGACGATTGGCCCGCCGAACGCACGGCCCAACTGGTCGCCGAAAAATACGCCCGGCCGGAGTGGAATGAAAACTTGCGGTGAAGTTATTTCGTCGCCGTGATGCGGTCTTTGCCCACCCAGGGGCGAAGCGCCTCGGGCACGACGATCGACCCGTCGGCCTGCTGATAGTTTTCCAAGATGGCGACCAGCGCCCGGCTGACGGCGATGGCGGTGCCGTTGAGCGTGTGGAGGAAGTGGGTGCCCTTTTCGCCCTTTTGGCGATAGCGGATGTTCAACCGCCGGGCTTGGTAGTCGGTGCAATTGCTTGTGCTGGTCACTTCGCCGAAATCGCCGCGGCCGGGCATCCACGCCTCGAGATCGAACTTGCGATAGGCCGGCCCGCCCAAGTCGCCCGTGGCCGTGTCGACCACGCGGTAAGGAATTTGCAGTCCGTCGAACAGCCGGCACTCCAACTCGCGCAGGTGATTGAGCATCGCTTCGCTTTCGGTCGGCAGCGTGAAGGCGAACATCTCGATTTTCGTGAACTGATGGACGCGATACAGCCCGCGGGTGGCGCGGCCGTGCGCGCCGGCCTCGGTTCGGAAACAGTGGCTGATGCCGCAGAACCGGATCGGCAACCGCTCGGCGTCGATCGTTTGCCCGGCCAGCATTCCGCCGAGCGTGATTTCGGCCGTGGCCACCAGACTCAGGTCGGAGTTCTCGATGCTGTAGATTTGCGTTTCCGGGCCGCGCGGAATGTATCCGGTGCCGGCCAGCACGTCGTTGCGCGCCAGGTCGGGCGTGGCGATCGGCGTGAACCCTTCGCGGGAAAGCGTCTCGATGGCGTAACGCTGCAGGGCCAACTCCAGCAGCACCGCCTCGTTCTTGAGAAAATAAAAGCCGTGGCCGGCCACCGCCGCGCCCGACTCGAAATCGACCAGGTCCAGTTTTTCGGCCAACTGCACATGATCCAGCGGCGCGAAGTCGAACTTCGGCAACGGCGTCTTGCCGCGGAACAACTCCAGGTTCGATTGGTCGTCCACGCCGACGGGCGCGTCGGGATGCGACAGGTTCGGAATGTGCCGAACCAGGGCGTCCGCGTCGGCGGCCAATGACTCCAGCCGTAACTGAAGCTCCTGAGTTTTCTCGCGCAACCGACGGCCTTCTTCCTTGCGGGTCTCGCGCTCGGCCGGGTCTTTCGCCTTGCCGATCGACCGCGACACGTCGTTCGCCTTGCGGTTCAGTTCTTCCACTTCGTTCTGCAACAACCGGCGAGTCTCTTCGAGCTGAACGAAACGATCCACATCCACGTGGACGCCGCGGTTG
>JBDKTJ010000148.1:0-19555 GCA_039698075.1 Thermoguttaceae bacterium
GCCGTACGGAATGCCGGCACAGGTAATGCAGGTGGAGAGGCCTAAATTACCGCTAAGTTATCAGGAGAATCGTATCATGTCTTATCGGTCTCAAATCCATCCGAATCGCAACAGGATGTTCGTTCGACGTAATCTGCCTTCTTTCGGACGCCGGTCCTCGGGCCACGGTTTCACGTTGGTGGAACTTTTAGTGGTCATTACGATCATCGGCATCTTGGTCGCGTTGTTGCTGCCCGCGGTGCAGGCGGCCCGCGAGGCCGCTCGGCGCATGCAATGCACCAACAACTTGAAGCAGTTGGGCTTGGCCCTGCACGGTTATCTGGCCGCCACGGGAGGCGTGTATTTTCCGCCGGGCACTTCCGGCCCCTTGACCTCCCCCGGCAAGTATAGAAAGCCTGGCCTGTTCACCACGCTGCTGCCCTATCTTGAATTGCAGTCGCTTTATGATCAAATCGATAAGAATTTGGCGACCAACGACGCCTCGACCTTTTCAGCCCAGGCCGACAAGCCTCGCTATACGGTCATCTCCACGTATGCCTGTCCGAGTTTCGCGGTTGCATCTCTCGTCGTGACTTCGAATCCTTTCGCCGCTAAGGATGGTGCATTGACAACCTACCAGGGTGTTGCCGGGACGAATGCGGAGGTTACGCCGCTTCCCGGCAAGACGAAGCCCGGCGACGCCACCGATGGCATGTTCCTTCGCGGTATTCCTCGAAATGCGGCCGAAGTCACCGATGGCCTGAGCAACACGCTGGCCATGGGTGAGTTCGTCTATAGAAAGTCGTCCGACACCGATTTTGACTATGGCCAAGTTCGTCCTTGGTTCTGCAGCGAATACTACAGCAGTGTCACCAATTCCGTGTATAATTTCAAAGTCGTGAAAGACCCGATCAACGGGATTGCCTCTTCAAGTGTTTACACTTGGTTTCCGTTCGGCAGCAGCCATCCCGGAGGCGCGAACTTTCTCATTGCGGATGGGTCCGTGAACTTTTTCTCGGACAATATAACGATGGACACTTATAAAGCGCTCTGCACCGTTCAAGGAGGAGAAAATGTTTCGACGGCCCAGTAAGTTGCGGATGACTTTTTGTATTGGAGCGACGTTGGCGATGGTTTTGTGCGCCATGACGGCTGGCTGCAGCCGTAGTAATCGATCGCCGCTCGCGCCAGCGACGGGCAAGGTGTTGTTCAACGGCAAGCCGCTGCAGTTTGGCATGGTGGTGTTCGTTTCCGACGTCGGGCGGCCTGCCAACGGCATCATTCAGTCGGACGGCACGTTTCGACTTTCCACGTACGGCAAAGACGACGGCGCCGTGATCGGTCACCATCGGGTGGCGGTCACCTGTATGGAGCAGCCCAAGGGTAGTGATCCCAACGGCGAGCCGAGCCCCGGCCCCTCGCTTATTCCGCTGAAGTACAACGACTACAAGACGAGCGGACTAGAAGCAACCGTGAAGGACAAGAACGAACCGTTCGTTTTTGAATTGACCGGCAAGGCGCCGTAGTTTTGTATCCGCCCGTTGCACGTTGTATCGCGGACTGTTGAAACTAGGAGAATATTGCGGTTCGGAATGCCTTCAGCGTAAGTAGAAAAGCGCGGGATGGATGGCGGATGGCGGAGGGTGTAATGCACTCTCCGCCATCCAAAGTCCGCCGTACGAAATGGAGGGACCGGCAGAGGAAAAGAGGCCTGAATGACCGCTGGTCAGGAAGGAGAATCGGGTGATGTTTTTTTATCGCAATCTCATCGGAGTCAAAACAGGATGTTCGTTCGATGTAATTTACCCTTGGGCCGACGCCGGTCGTTGGGCCGCGGTTTCACGTTGGTGGAACTTTTGGTCGTCATTACGATCATCGGCGTTTTGGTCGCGTTGTTGCTGCCCGCGGTGCAATCCGCCCGGGAAGCCGCTCGACGCATGCAATGCACCAACAATTTGAAGCAGTTGGGCTTGGCCATGCACGGCTATCTGAATTCCACGGGAGGCGTGTATTTTCCGCCGGGCACTTCCGGTCCGCTGACCGTCAAAGGCAGCTACAAAAAGCCCGGCCTGTTCACCACGATGCTGCCGTATCTTGAATTACAGACGCTTTGGGAGCGAATCAACCTGAAGTTGAACACGGCCGACGCGTCCACTTATTCGACCACCGATTTCAGTTTGCCGCGTTATCAGGTCATCCCCACGTATGTCTGCCCGAGTTTTCCGTTCAGTCCCCTTGTGACCGTGGCTTCTAATATGGCCACGATGACTGGTGCGTTGACGTTGTATCAAGGCGTAGGCGGGGTGACCGTCGGCACGAACACGGTTCCCGTCCCCATCACGTCGCCCCAGGGAGACCTGCCGAGAAACGGCATATTCATGCCAGGCATTCCACGAAACATATCCGACGTCACGGACGGTCTGAGCAATACGTTGGCCATGGGAGAATTTGTCTATAAAGGTCTTTCGAACGACACGGACTACGGCAGTGTCCGTCCTTGGTTTGCGAGCGAATATTACGCCAGCGATGGCAGCTACGCTATGTTCAATTTTAAAGTCATTAAGGACCCGATCAACATGCGCGTCTCGTCTTCGGGCAAACCCAACTGGGCTCCGCTGGGCAGCTACCATCCTGGAGGCGTGAACTTTCTCATTGCGGATGGGTCCGTGAACTTTTTCTCGGACAATATAACGATGGACACTTATAAAGCGCTCTGCACCGTTCAAGGAGGAGAAAATGTTTCGACGGCCCAGTAAGTTGCGGGTGACTTTTTGTATTGGAGCGGCGTTGGCGATGGTTTTATGCACCATGGCGACCGGCTGCCGCCGCAGCGATCGATCACCGGTCGCGCCGGCGACGGGCAAAGTGTTGTTCAACAGCAAGCCGCTGCAGTTTGGCATGGTGATGTTCGTTTCCGACGTTGGGCGGCCGGCCAGCGGTGTGATTCAGTCGGACGGTACGTTCCAACTTACGACGTACCAAAAAAACGATGGCGCCGTGATCGGCCATCATCGGGTGGCGATCACCTGCAACGAGTCGCCGAAGACAGCCGAACCGGATGCAGGTCCTGGTCCGTCGCTCATTCCGACGAAGTACAACGAATACACAACCAGCGGACTGGAAGCGATCGTGAAGGACAAGAACGAGCCGTTCGTTTTTGAACTGACCGGCAAGGCCCCCTAGTCTTGCGTTCACCCACCCACATGTTGTGTTGCGGACCGCTGAAGCCAGAAGACGTCGGCGGTTCGGAATGCCTCAGCAGAATTGAAAAGCGCGGGATGGATGGCGGAGGGATGCGATACGCCCTTCGTCGTCCAAAATTCGCTACAAAGGGCGTTGGCATTTTTCGTCGCGGCCAAATTGTCTTCTGGGGCGTCATCACTTCACCTCTCCATCCTTTGGAAACCAACATGCATAAGGCGATTCGTGGGTTTGTTGCGTTGGGTGTCTTCGCGGTGGGCGCATTTTGTTTCGCCGCCCCGCCCGCAAAGGTTTTGAACAATTTCGTCACGGAATTGGTCGGTCAGAAGGACGTTCCGTCCGGCCGGACCGTGGCGTTCACGAACCCTCGTGAAGGCTGGATTGTTGTCGCGGTCAAGTCGCCCGACGTCGTGACGGCGTCTTTTTCAAAGCCGGAGAAGATGCGTCGCGAGACGATCGTTTTTCGACAAGATGAAGCGAAGACGTCGGCCGAGGCGATGAAGTATCTGCCGGCGGGCGATTATCAGCTTGAGTTGACGATCTCCTCGGGCGGTTCGGCCGAGTCGCTGTCGGTTCGAACCATTCCGGGGATTTTTTACAATTCATATTGCCGAGCGTCCCAACTCCACGTGTGCAACGATGAGGCCCGCGATTGGGCGTTCTTGGAAAAATTCGTCAACCCGAACATCAATACGATGGTCGTCCATTACAATTCGCTGACCAAGGGTTCGGCCACCGACGCGCCGTCCGAGGAGATCTTCAACGAGTGGAATCGCCGCGGGAGGCATTGGGTGTGCGAGGTTACGATGTGTTTGAAGGCGAAAAACGCCGACGACGCCTATCGGTACTATTTGTCGACGCTTGCCGCAGCGTCGCGTTGCGATGGTTATCTGATTGACGAGTTTTTGACTGAACCGGGAAAACAGGAAAATAATCGGGTCAACATCGCGGCCCTGACGCGCATTGCGGCTCGTCCGGAGTTCGCCGGTAAGAAGATCCATCCTTACATCATTGATCCAACGCCCCAAAGCGCGTCGTACAAGGAAATCAGCGAGTTCGCCATGGCCCATCGCTCGATGCTGGCCCTGGAGTGGTACATGAAAGATCGGCTGCCGAAGGAGAATATGTGGGATTGCTTTGATCCCGATCGGTATGCCGCGAACATGGAACAGTGGAACGCATACCATCCGGGCGCGGCGGATTCCATGCTCGTGACGTTGGCGGATTGGAACGTGCCCGACATTCTCAGCGACACCAACCCTCAGTTGAACAGCAAAGTATTGCTCGACTGGGAAATGAACTTCCTGGCCAATCATCGCATGTTTCAGAAGTTGCCTGGGATCGGTTTTTGGACGTCTTCCTACATGGATGAGGAATCGATCCGATGGATGTGCCGCCTGTTCCGGCACTATTGCATCGAAGGCAACAAAAACCTGCTGTCGACCGACCCCTATGTGTTGACGCATCTGGTCAATGCCGATTTCGATCAGGGGACCGAGGGCTGGGAGCTTCAGATGGCGGATCCCGGCGCCATTCGAGCGGAAACCTTGAAGAACTACGGCAAGATACAGGGCCGGATGATCTCGAAGTCCACGAACGGCGATCATTTTCTCGTTACGCGGCGGAGCGAGAAGGCGCCGAATGTCATCGGACAGACCATCAAGAATCTGACGCCGGGCCGCCTGTATACGTTCCGTATGTACACGGCCGATTATGACGATCTGAAAACGGGAAAATCGAAGGAGCAAAAACACGCCGTCCACATCGCGTTGTCCGGCGCGCAGGTGGTTCCCGGCAAGGCGATTCAAGTCCCCTATTTTTCAAGAAAAAGCCTGAAGTTCGCCCCCTTCAATTCCACGAAGAAACCCTGTTGGTTGAATTATCACTGGGTTCTCTTCAAGGCCGAGGGCGATACGGCGAAACTGACCGTGTCCGATTGGGCGGATCCGCAACATTCCGGCGGCAAATCGGGCCAAGAGCTGGTTTTTAATTTTTTCGAAGTGGAACCTTATTTCCCGAGATAGTCGGCGCCATGTCGAGACACGACCGGCAACAAGGCCATCCGGACGGGAGAGGCAAAGAGCAACCGTGAGACACTCAATCGCATTGCGTGGATATGTCCTCGTTTTCGCTTGGCTGTTGATGCTCGGTGAGGCGTTCGCCGCCGCGGTGGACGTCATTCCCAGGCCGTCGCTTTGCGAATTGCGCGATGGGCGACTTTCGGTCGCCGGCGGCATGGCGATTCGCGCGGAAGCGTCGCTGCGCGAGACCGGGCGGCTTCTGGCCGATGCGCTCGAAAAGGTTACGCAACGCCCTTGGAGCGTGGCGACGCTCTCCGACGAGACTCGACCGAACGGAGATATCGTCCTTCGGAAGACGGCCGCGTCGGCGGAGCTTGGCGACGAAGGCTACCGGCTGGACGTAACGGCCGACGGCGTGACGATTGAGGCGTCGACGCCGGCCGGGGCGTTCTACGGCTGCCAAACGCTTCGTCAGTTGTTTGCTCCGGTCGCGGACCCTCCGAAGGCCCATTCCAAAACCGCGTGGACGATCCCTTGCATCCATATCGTCGATCGTCCGCGTTTCGCTTGGCGCGGCATGATGCTCGACAGCGCCCGGCATTTCCAGGACAAAGCGACGGTCGAGCGTTACATCGATCTGTTGGCCTGCTACAAAATGAACCGCCTGCACTGGCACCTGACCGACGATCAGGGCTGGCGGGTCGAGATCAAAAAGTATCCGCGGCTGACCGAAGTCGGCGCGTGGCGGCCGAACCGCAATGCCGAGTTGAACCGGCTGCCCGGCGGCGCCGACGAACGTTACGGCGGTTTCTACACGCAAGACGACCTGCGTGAGATCGTCGCATACGCGGCGGCTCGGAATGTGACGATTGTCCCGGAAATTGAAATGCCGGGCCATTGCCTTGCGATGCTGGCGGCCTATCCCGAGTTGTCGTGCACGGGCGGCTCGTTCACGCTCGGCAAAACCTGGATTTATCAAGACGTGTGTTGCGCCGGCAACGATCGCGTTTTTGAGTTCTTGGACGACGTCCTGACCGAAGTGGCCGGGCTGTTCCCGTCGCCGTGGATTCACGTCGGCGGCGACGAGTGTCCGAAAAATCGTTGGCGTCAGTGTCCAAAATGCCATGCCCGAATCCAACGCGAGGGATTGCGCGACGAATCGGAGTTGCAGAGTTATTTCATCCGCCGAATGGCGAAGATCGTCGAGGCCAAGGGCCGGCGGCTGATCGGATGGGACGAAATCCTCGAAGGCGGATTGGCGCCCAGCGCGACGGTGCAATCGTGGCGGGGTACGTCGGGCGGGCTGGCGGCGGCTCGGGCGGGGCACGACGTGATCATGTCGCCCGGCAGTCATTGCTATCTGGACCACAGCTACCAGGCGCTCACGACGAAGAAATCGTATTCCTACGAGCCGATCCCTCCGCAGCTCGAGCCTGATCGCGCCTCGCACGTCTTGGGAATCGAAGGCTGCATGTGGCTCGGCAACGTGTCGAAACGCTATCTGTTGCGCACCGGGCAGGTGCTTCCGACGGCCGGAATCGACGTTCAGGTGTTTCCGCGACTTTTGGCTTTAGCCGAGGTCGGCTGGTCGCCGAAAGACAACCGAGATTGGGCCGATTTCAAGGGGCGCGTGCGAGAACAGGCGAGACAATTGGAGTTGCGAGGCGTGAGCGTCGCCAGGGACGTCACCGTGTGGGACGATCCAACCGAGCCGAAATGAGGGCCTGCCCCACAACGACCGACGAGGTTTCCCTCGGGCCGGGAAATCTCGAGACGTCGAGCGGCGTTGGGAGGAGCCTCAAAATATCGTTCGTTTTTTTACCAAAGGACATTCGACCTTGAAGACATCGAAAGACTTGGACGCCGCCTTGCGGCGGCTGGCCAAAAAATACGCGGTCGACGTGCCTGACCGTTGGATTTTGCAATCCACGGCCGGGGCGGCGTCCCCGCAACGCACGACGCTTGCTCCGGGTTGGGCCTTGCCGGCCGGGGCGGCTGAATCGTTCGTTCCGTTGCTGCATTGGCGCAGCCAGCGGCGGTTTGTGGAACTGAAGCGGCTGGTCGTCGGTCGCACCGTCGCGCCGGTGGTGATGTGCCGTTTCAGTTGCCAAACCACCGGAGAGCCGATGGGACTCGACGCGATTCTCTATCGAGAGTTCGATCTGATCGAGTGGATGAACGACTCGCCGATCGTCTCGGTGTATGCGAGCGTCGTGGCGGGCCGGTTCGCCAACGTGCTGGTTCGATTGCAAAACGGCGTGATCGGCAGCATCGAGGCCGGCGCGACGCTTCCGACCGGCTCGCAGCCCGACGTCCTCGACCGGCACGAGATCATCGCCGGACGCGGTTTGGCGTCGGATCGCGCGGTGGACACGCAGTTGCCGCAAGATTCCGTTTACGTCTTCACCGCGAAAGGCGTCGAGAAATACACCGACACCGACGCCGAGTTGTTCGGGCTCGACGACGAGGAAGTCTCGTTGGTTCGAGCGGCCTACGATTTGGCCTCGCAGCCCGACTCGGCCGATGCGTTGCGGCGTCAGCATCGACGGCTGGCCGCGTTGGTCAAAACCGCACAGGAATCAGATCGCGTCCGGCGACGCCTCGATACGGAAGGAGCTCAGTGATGCAGCCATTGAAAATCGCCATGCTTTCGTTGACCCACGGTCACACGCGGAAATATTATCAAACGCTCCGCGATTCACCCCGATTGCAGTGGGTCGCCGCCTGCGCGGAAGACGACACGGTCAAAGAGCGGTTCGACCGCAACGTTTCGGGCGTGCCTTGTTATCGGAGCGAGCAGGAGATGTTCGACCGGCACCCCGACATCGAGGCCGTCGTGTTGGCGTCGGCCAACAGCGAGCACTTGCGGCAGGTCCGTGCGTGCGCCGAACGCGGGATCAACGTCCTCTCGATGAAAATTCCGACGTTCGACATGATCGAGTACGACGAGATGATCAAGGCGGTGGATCAGGCGGGAATCGTCTGCCAGGTCGAGCTCGAAATGCATTACAACCCGGTGGTTCACCGCATCAACCAGTTGCTCAGCGAGGGCGTGATCGGCCGGATGCAGGCGTTCGAGGCGACCAACATTACGCTGTCGCCGGTTTGGGCGTTTCCGTGGCAGGGCGTGCCCGAAAAAAGCTACGGGCAGCGCGTGCCGCTGGGCGGCGCCAATCCGCGTTTTCGCGGCGGCGCGCTCTGCGACCATCCGCACATCTTCGACCTGATTCGCTGGATGACCGGAAGCGATTTTGAATACGTTCATGCCGAAGTGGCGCCCAATCTGCGCGAGGACCTGCAAGTGGAAGACGCCTTGCTGGTCACCGGCAAAATGCGCGACGGCACGTCCTTCCTGCTCGATCCGTCGTGGTCGAGAATGGAAGAGCGAATTCCCGAACCGGGGCCCGGTTGGGAAGTCGCGCCGAAACGGATGGAGGTCAATCTGACGCTGCACGGCGACAAGGGCGTGCTGGCGGCGGACTGTTTCGGACCGAATGTCTACCACAACGGCGCGCCGCGTGACCGTTACACCGTGCAGTACACGTATTTCGACGAGTGGATCGGATTGGTCGATGAGTTCGTCGATTGCATTCGGAACCATCGGACGCCGAAGATCAACCTTCGTTGGCACCGAAGAACGATCGAGGCGATGAACGCGTGCTACGAAAGCATCGCGACCGGTCAGCCGGTGGCGTTCTGACGAGCGATTGCGAAAGAAAACGCGCGGCAAGACGTCGCCTTGAGGCGACCTAGGATTTTCCCTTGGCGTCGGTCGTGTTTTTCGTTGGCGGCTTGGGCTTCGGCGGCGCCTTGGCCGACGGCCCCAACGCGAGCACGGCCGGCGCCATGGCCATTTTTGGTTCCCGGTCGATCCGCATCGTACCGGCGACGACCAGATAGTATCGCACGTCGCCGGGCAGCTTGTTGGGGATCTTGATCTCCAACTGCCCCTCGTTCTGATCGGCGGGAATCACCACCGGACGCATCCGCACGGACTTGGGCGGATTGCTGAGCATCAGCCGGATGGCGCCCTTGGCGGACTCCTTCCGTTCGACCTTGACGGTCAAAAAGGCGGTCCGTCCGGCGCCGAACCGTATGTATCCCTCCGGCGGCGTCATCGGAATCACGCGGAACGGCGCCGCCTTGGTCAGCGTCAGCGACAGCTCTTGGGTCGTCAGCAGGTGATGATAGATGAACGCCTGCATCACGTCTTCGGCGGGCAGTGCCTGACGAGTCACGCGTTTGCCGTCGATCTGCGCCGTGCCGAGAATCGTCGGCTTCAGCACGGTCAGCGGCGCGTTTTCCGGGGCCGTCATCGACAGCATCGTCTCTTTCGTGCCTTCGGGAATCGTCGCGGCGGGAACCGAAAAGCCTTTTGGCAATCCCTCGATCGACAAGTCGATGGGTCCGGCGAAACCATCGCGGCGCAACGCCACGACCGACAGCACCACCGTGGAGCCTTGGCCGACGCTCGGGTTGTCGGGCATCACGCGCAATTGAAAATCGGGACGCGGCGGCGCCACGTGGAGCCGGTAGGCGTAATCGCGTCCGCCCTTGCCCTGAATGTCGGCGACGCGGAGAAAAAACACGCCCGATTTTTTGAACGTCCACGACAGCCGCGAGTCGGCCTGATGCGTAATCTGCGGCATGCTCTCGTCTTCATAGTCGTCGTTTTGGGCGACCTGCCGCCCGTTGGCGTCCAGCAGCGTCACAACCGAATCCAACGGCGAATCCAATCGCCGCGCCAAGATCTCGAGGATCAGTTGCGAGCCGGCCTTGACGTCCAGCCGATAGCAGTCGACGTCGCCGGGACGCTGGATGCGGCCGTTGACCGCCGTCGGCGGCTCGATCGTCTGCGCTTGGGCGGTGGAATCGTTGGGCTCCTTCTCCAAAACCTCCGGCCAATCGCCGACGGCCAGCGGCAACTCGTTCGACGCGACGCCGCCGGCGGCGGTCTTCACTTGCAGCATCGACGGCGCATCGGACGGAATCCCGACGCGCATCGTCTTGTGCGGCAAATTCGCGCCGAAGAGTTCGAGATGCGCCGTCGCGCCGCGGCGTCCGCCCAACGGGAAGACGCTGCTCAAAAACGGCAACTCGCCAAGGCTCAGCCGGTAGACGAAATCCTCTCGCCCACGATAAAGAGCGTCTCGAATCTCGATCCAATAGTCGCCGTCGCGGTCCGGCTTGAAAACCAGCATGGGATCGGGATGGAATCGGAAGTCGTCGACGCGCTGGACCGTAGCGCCGTTGGCGTCGTAGAGCGTCACGACCGATTGAAACCAGCCGGGAACGCCGTCGGCCAGAAACGGCAACAGCCGCTGGGCCTCGACCCGGCAGACGATCGTCTGACCGCGGCGGGCCGAAAACCGAAACAGGTCGCGGTCGGCGCCCATGATTTGGCCGTTGACCACCACCGGCAACGCGGGCAGTTTTTGTGCGGCGGCCCGATCCGAGTTCGGCTCGACTTCGGTCACCTCGGGCAACTGGCCGACGACGAACCGTGCGCGATTGGTCGTGCCGTTGGACGCCGTGAGCCGCAAGTCGCGCATCCCCGGCTCGGCGTCGGCGGCGATCGAGACGGCCAGCGTCACGGTCTTGTCCTTGTCCACTTTAACCACGCGGCCCGTCACGCCTTTGCCCGACAGATTCACGCCGTCGCTGGCGTCGAGATTGTTTCCGCCGACGAGGACGGAAACGGTTTTCCCCTGCTGCCCGCCGGCCGGATAAATCCACGCGATATGGCCCGGCAATCCCTGCGCAAAAGCCGACGTCGCGACGAAACACGTCCACGCAACGGCGAACGCGGCGGCGAAGATCAGCGGCCGACGGCGCGGCTCGTAGGTTGTCCTTGTTTTCATGGTTCCGCGACGATGGTGAGAGCGTGTTGTGAAATCTCTCTTTATCCCAAGAGAGGCAACGCGGCGCAAACTACATGATCTCCTTCAACATGCCTTCGGACGGTTGCGAGTTGCCGGAGGCCGGGGGCGTCACATACGCGACGCAGCCGTGCGGATGCGGCAACCGACCGGCCGGGTCGATGCCCAGCAGTTGGTACATGCTGGCCGAAAGGTCCCAGGGATAGATGCGACGTTTGATCACCTTTTCGCCGCGAGGGTCGGTTTCGCCGACCACTTTGCCGCCTTGGAATCCGCCGCCGGCCACGACCGCGGAAAACGCCTTGCCGTAATGATGTCGTCCGCCGTTCCAGGGCGGTTGGGTGGCGATCTTGGGCGTTCGACCGAACTCGCCGAACCAGGTGACGATCGTCGTCGAGAGCAGCCCGCGCTGCGCAAGGTCTTCCAGCAACGCCGAAAATCCCTGGTCCAGCTCGGGCAGCATCTTCGCCATCCGCTCGAAATGCCTGGCGTGCGTGTCCCAGCCGGGCCAATTCACGGTGACGAACGGCACGCCTTTTTCGACCAACCGCCGGGCCAACAGGCACGACTGGCCGAACGTGGTGCGGCCGTACCGGTCTCGCATCTTGTCGGATTCCTTGTTCAGCTCGAACGCCTCCTTCGCGTCGCCGAGGATCAACTCGTAGGCCTTTTGCTGATATTCGTCGACCTGCTTCAATTGCGGATCGTCACCGAGCGATCGGGCCAGTCCGTCGAAGGCGGCGACCAGGTCGCGGCGTTGTTGGATTCTCGCGGATTGGTTGGCGACGTTCAGCCCGCCGATGCTGAACTCCGGCGAGTTGGGTTTTCCGCCGGTGGCGAACATTTTATAGGCGGAGCCGAGGAATCCGGCCTCGCTGAACCGTCCGAGCGGCTGCGTCACGGCGATGTACGGAGGCAGCGCGCCCCGATATTGGCCCGACGTGCTCCGTTTGAACGCCACGACCGCGCCGACCGATGGATACACCAGATCGGCCGACGGCGTGGTGCCGGTTTGCATCATGTAGGTGCCGATTTCGTGGGCGTTGCTGCCGTGCGTCATGCCGCGCAGCAACGCGCACTTGTCGATCTGCTTGGCCATCTTCGGCAACATCGGCGAGATTTGGATGCCGTCCACGTTGGTCGCGATGGCCTTGGCGTAAGGACCGCGATAGGCCTGGCCCGCGTTGGGCTTGGGATCCCAGGTGTCGATGTGGCATGGTCCGCCGCCCATCCACAGTTGGATGACCGACTTCGCGACGGCGCGGGACGGCTTGTCCGACGGTCCTTTGCCCTTCGTCATGTCGGCGAGATTGGCGACCTGCGCCACGACCGCGGCCTCGCCGGCGAGCGAAAGGCCCGTCGCACCGATCAGTTTTACGAAATCACGGCGATTCATGAGACGATTTCCATCGCGCCTTCAATGGTTGAACAGAAACTCCTTGGTGTTGATCGCGGCCCACATCAAGTCTTGAAGCGATCGCTCGCGCGATTTGGGGTTCGCGGCCAGATGCCGCAGCGCCGCGGTTCGTTCCGCGTCCGTCGGACGCCGTGCGAAGGCCAATAAAAAAATTTCCTCGACGATCGCGTCGTCGCTGGCTTTTGATTTCGCCCATTGCCGGAATCTCGGGCTTTGGGCCACTTTCGATTCCAGTTCGGACGAGGTGATCAAGTAGAGCGATTGCCGCATCGACGACCGGTCGTCGCGATCGCTTTCGTAGGACGTGTCGCGCGGCGGTCGGCCGAACAACTCCAAAAACGGCGTGCCCACGCTGCCGTCGGCCATTTGCGTCGCCCGAAATCCGCTCGGCCATCGCGAATACGGTTCGGGAATCTGGCTGGCGAACTGGTCCCACACCTGCGTGACCTGGCCGATTGCGTCGGACAGCTCCTCGGCCGTCAATCGCCGCGGCCGATCATGCGAGAAGAACACGACGTCGTCGCGATTCAACGCGTTGGGCGTCGACGACCGTTGGTACGTGGCCGAGTTTAGGATCAACCGGTAGATGTGCTTCGCGTCGTACTTGTGTTCGATCAGTTCCCGCTCCAAATAGGCCAGCAGCTTGGGATTCGACGGCGGATTGGTCAGCCGCAGATCGTCGGGCTCGTGGACGATGCCGCGTCCGAGCAGCCAGAACCAGATGCGATTGACCAGATTTTTGGCGAACCACGGATTGCGCGTGGAGGTGAGCCACTGGGCGAACTTGGCTCGGGGATCGCTGCCGGAGGACAGCGAAAACGGCTTGTCGCCCAACGGTTTCGGCGCGATCGGCTGCTTCGTTTTCGGATCGCGCAACACCTGCGTCGGATCGAGATAGACGATTTCTTCCTTCCACTCTTTCGTGCTCTTGAACTTGATTTGCGAAAAAACGGCGGCCATGCCGAGGTTGTCGTCCAGCGTCCACGATTCGGTCGGATGGGCGTGGCAACTGGCGCAGCCGATCCGCGCGCCCATGAACACCAGCGCGGCCGATTCGGCGAACCCCTGCGGGTCACGCTTCTTCGTGGCTCGATAAAAATTGGCCGGCGGATCGCGGAAATTGCAGCCGCTGGAAACCAACAGCTCCCGGGCGAACCGATCGTAGGGCTTGTTGTCGGCGATGCTCTGACGCACCCAATCGTAATAAGCCTGCACCGCGTTGGGCCAGAGATTCGACGGAAACTCGGCCTTGATGCGTAACAGATCGCCCCACTTGAGCGCCCAAAAATCGGCGAACTCGCTGCGGTCCAGCAGCCGATCGATCAGCTTGCTCCGCTTTTCCGGATCCGGGTCGTCCAGGAACCCTCGCACTTCGTTCGGCGTGGGCAGCGTGCCGATCGCATCCAAAAACACGCGCCGCACAAACTCCTGATCGCTGCAAAGCTCCGAGGGCGGAATGCCGAGCTCCTCGAGTTTTTCGAGAACCAACCGGTCGATCGCGTTGTGCGCCTCGGCCTTGGGAAAACCGTCCGGAAGCGGACGCGGCACGACCACGCGCAGCACGCCCGAGCGACGCTCAAAGGTGGCCACCAAATACGCCTGGCCGAACCCGACGGCCCGAAATGCGCCGGCCTTTTCGACCGCGACCACCGAGCGATCGAGCGACGCAACCCGAGCCAGGTCGGTCACGTTCTTCCGCGAGCCGTTGGAATACTCCGCCGTGACGGTCAGTTGGCCCGACTCGTCCTTCGCCAGCGTCGATTCCTTGGGCGCAACGACGACGCCGACCACCTTCGGACGCGTTGCCTCGGCGGTCGCGACGGCGTGGTCCGACTTGGGCGCGGCTTTGGTCTCCGCCCCAACACCCCGCGCAGCGACGACCGCAAACACGGTCAACAGGGCCAGCGGAAGGAATGTGGTTCGCATGATCGGGATTCAACACGCTCGGACGGAGATTGCCATTTTGTTCAAGCCGCCGCGCGCCGCGATCGGCGCCGTCGCGTCGCGCCGGGCGAACGCGATGCCTTCGATTTCCACGAGCAAATCGTTGCGGCAAACGTCGGCCGTGGCGTAAATCGTCGGGACTTCGCCCAGGCGAAGTTCGCACGCCGCGCGAACGGCCGCGTAGTCGGACGGCCGCTTGATGTAAACGCGGACCAGACCGAGCCCATCCAACGACGCGCCCAGCCCGGGCAGCCCGTGCCGCGAAAGATTCTCCTCGCCGATCAACGCGGCGATGTTGTCCAACGTCTCATGCGTCTGGGCCACCGGATCGCCTTGGTGGCGGGTCTCCGAAGCAACGATGCTGGCCGTGCCCGAGATGAAAATCGTCGCGTAGTTGCCGCACGACAGCGCCATCGCTCGGGAAAACTTCGGGCTTTCGGGGCTGTACCGCCGGGCGTAATCGTAGGCGGCCGTCTGACGGGGATTTTCCAACGGCACGGCCAAAATGTCCGGCCGATCGGTGGACAACGCGATCGCACTGAACATCAGTCCGCGCCCTTGCGTGCCGATGCCCGTGCTGGCCGGATACCATGAACCCTGGCGACCGCTGGGCGATCGATTGTTCAGAAACGAAATGTCGCGAAAGAAATCGGCTCGGGCGCGGTTCAACTCGCGATATCGTTCGACGCCGGCCTCGACGTCCACAATCCCACCGAGATACAGCCACGTGCGAATCACCCGCTCGAAGCCCACATTGGCCTCGCCGAGCAGCAATCGGGCCCGGCGGAAAACCTCTTGGGCCGCCGTGTAGACCGAGCCGTTGGAGGCGGGAACCACCTGCGCGCAATGAGCCCACGCGATGCCGTTGTGCCGGGCGATCACAAGCTGCTCGCCGAGCCGCTCGATCTCGACCTCGCCGCGACCCTGTCCGACGCCCATCGCCTCGATCGCCAACAGCTTGCCGTCGCACGGGGCCTGCACGACATAGCTGGTCGCAGGCAGTTGGTCGCCGTAAAACTCTCGGATTAATCGACGGCACTCGTCCACCTGGCTGGAGTCGGCCACGAACACGGCCTGATGTACGATCGAGCCCGAGGCGTGCTGTTGGTCGGTCACGGCGGCGATGGTTTGCAGGGCGTCGGCGGCTTGTTGTCGCAGGGATCCCCCATGGCGGGGCGTGGCGGCTGCAAACACATGGCACACGTCGTTCAGATCGACCACCGAGTAACCGATCCCCTCGTGCGAGGATTTTCGGACCGTGTAGGCGGCCATTCCGACGCTCCTCCCCAGCGGCCGTGGGCCCAACGCGGCTTGGCTGTCTAGGAAAGCCAGTTAACCCCAAAGGAGGGATAAACAGGGGGCAAACATGAAACGGTGGGTAGAAATACCGTTCTATTAAACCCCACTCCAGGGCCAAAGTGTCGCTACATCTTGACGTTTATTCTACCAACGCGAGTCGCCTCTGCAAAACAAGTTTTTTCGTCATCAACTTTAACGATTAAGCCGATTTTGAGGAGGCCACGGACCTCCGTGCGCACCCCGTGGGAAGTCCATACCTTCAGAAAACGATCAAAATGACCAAAGCAACGCAAGTTATCCAGTCGATTGTAAAATCGCCATTTTTATGGGGGTTGCTCGGAGCGGCAGGATTCTACGCCCTCATTTTCGGCGGGCCGTTGGACTATCAAGTGGTCCGACTCTATTTCACCTACCACCCGGTCGAGTATCTAGAGACTGCGATGTTTGCCGTGGGGTTGGCGGCGTTGGTCCTCAAAATGTTCGACATCGGCATGCAGCGAGCCGGGTTGAACGATTCGCCGCTGAGCTCGGTTGGTCCATCGCTTCAGCCGATTGAGGCGTGCGACACGTTGCTGGCCCGGCTCGAACGGCTCTCCGGCCGGCGTCAGGGCGAGTATTATATACGTCGACTTCGCGCCGCGTTGGAACATGTCCGCCATCGCGGGTCGGCCGACCAGTTGGATGACGAACTGAAATATCAGGCCGATCTCGACGTGGCTCGGTTGCATCAGAGCTACGGGCTGTTTCGGGTCATCGTCTGGGCGATTCCGATTCTCGGATTCTTGGGCACCGTGATCGGCATCACGATGATGTTGACCGGAGCCGCTCAGATCGCCAACGGGGCCGATCAATCGTCGATGTTCAAGATTTTCGAGGGCTTGGGCCTGAAGTTCAACACCACGGCGCTGGCGTTGACGTTGTCGATGGCGTTGATGTTCATACACTTTTTCGTCGAGCGGGCGGAGAACTCGCTGTTGGAGCAAGTGGACGTTCGCGTGCAGCAAGAGCTGGCCGTTCGCTTTCCGCCGACCGCCTCGACGCTGGGCGACCATTCCTCGGCGGCCGTCTTCCGCATGGCCGAGGCGACTCGTCAGATGACGGAGACCCTGTTGCGGCGTCAGGCCGAACTGTGGCAGGCGTCGGTCGAAGCGGCGGCCCGCCAGTGGTCTGAAATGATCGGCGACGCCGGCGAGCAGGTCAAGGCGGCGATGTCGTCCGCCACGGGCGAATTATGCCGCAAGGCCGAGGTGTTGGAGCAAGCCATCAGCGCCGCCGGCGAGGTGGCCCGGTTGGAAGACTCCCTGAACAGCAATTTGAACGCCTTGGCCGGCGCAAAACACTTCGAGCAAACCGTGTTGAGTCTGGCGGCGGCGGTCAACATGCTCAGCGCCCGACTGGCCGAAACGCCGCAGACCGCTTCGCCGATCAAACTGGAATCGTCGTCGAGACGGTCGGTCCACGCCGCATGACTTTTGGGATCGTTCTCGATCTTCCACCATTCTTGGCATGAAAGCCGCACAACTCACTCAACGCCGAGCGTCCGCCTCCACGGGGCCGGGAATTTCGCTGTTCCCGTTCCTGGCGGTGTTGATCTGCACGATGGGCGCGCTGGTGCCGTTGCTGCTGGCCATCACGCGCACGGCCAAGCTTCAGGCCGAGACGACCGCGATGGCGAAAATGTCGGAACAGAACGCCGATCTGAAAACGCGGCGCGAAGACGTTCTCTGGCGGATCGAACAATTGAAAAGGTCGCGGCGGCAGTATGACGAAAAACTGTCCGACGCACGGCTCGAACTGGGCCACCTTGAAGACCACGCGAGGCAACTGCGGTCCACGCTGGGACAATACGAGCGGACGTTGCGAGATTTGGACGAAGCCGAGAATTCCGGACAGCGGCAAGCCGCCCAGTCGCAAGCCGAACTGGACCGCGTCCAACAACAGATTGTCACGGCTCGGCAGCAGTTGGCCCACGCGTCGCAAAACGCCGCCGGACGAAATGGTTCCTACGCCGTGGTGCCGTATGAAGGTCCGAACCAGACGCATCGTCGCCCGGTTTATCTGGAATGCCGCGAAGACGCCGTGGTCTTGCAGCCGGAGGGGATCGAGTTCACCGAGTCCGATTTCGACGGACCGCTCGGGCCCGGGAATCCGCTGGCCATGACGTTGCGCGCGACCCGCGAGTATTTGTTGTCGCAGCGAAATTTCGACCCGCAGATCGGCGATCCCTACCCGTTGCTGTTGGTTCGACCCGAGGGCATCAACGCGTACTATGCCGCCCGAGCGGCGATGAAATCGTGGGGCTTCGAGTTCGGCTACGAATTGGTCGAAGGCGATTGGAAACTGGCCTATCCGCCGCGCGACCCGCGATTGGCCGAGATCGTGCGTCAAGTGGCGGCCACGGCCCGTCGAGAGCAAGAACGTTTGATCGCCGCCGCGCCGCGTCATTACGGCAGTCGGCATAAGGCCACGTATCGAGCGGCTCCCGGCGGCGGAATCATGCGTGAAGGCGGATCGAACGAGGACTCGACCGACACCGGCTACGTTCGGACTCAGGCGGCCGGCTCGGTCGGACGCGAGGGCGGCGGCACAGGGCGAGGGACGGGCGGCGGGCGATATGGGGCGACCGGCGGCGGTTCGGTGGGAGTCGCCGGCGGCAGTGGCCATGGATACGGCGCTGGGTCGGGCGGCCAGGGCGATTCGTCGTCCGTCGGCGCAAACAGTCTTGCCATGGCCGGCGGCGGCAATGGCGTGGGTGGCGGATATGGCGTGGGCGGTGGCAAGGTCGCAAGCGGCGACGGTGTTGTTGCAGGCAATGGCGCAAGCGGCGGCAATGGCACGGGCGGCGATAGCGTTGGCGGCGGCAAGGGCGATGGAAATGCTGTAGGCAGTGGAAATGTCGCGAGTGGTGGCAATGGCGTTTACGTTGGCAGTGGCGGCGACACGGCCAATTCGCTTCGTGCGGACGGAACCAGTGCCTCGGGCGGCGGAATGACCGGCTCAGCAGCCGCGGGAAATCCGTATCGTTCGGCCGGCGGCAACACAGGTTCCTCGCAAGACGCCTCCGTCGCCGGCGGTGGTGATGCGAATGGTTCCGGAACGACGACCCATCAGGTGGCGGTCGAACGGCCCGAGGGCTACGTGGTCGGCCAGCCGGCGCGCGAGCCAACGACTCGTCCGGTCGAACGCGAATCGACCTCGTCGGAGGAAGAGCCTCGACGCGGCTACGCGCCCAGGCCGGGCGAGTGGCAACCGTCGCCGGAGTCGCCGCCCCAGCGACCGGAGGACAAACGAAATAAGGAAAAGGACCAAGAAGACGAGCGTCGCCGGATGCGTGATCGCAAGAGTCTGGCCGAGCGACGCGGCGAGGATTGGGCCTTGCGCAATGCCGCGCGGAGTTCGGTCGGTCTGACCCGGCCGATTCGCGTCGAGTGTTTTGGCGACCGGCTGGTGTTGATTTCCGATCGTGGGGCTCAGCATAATAAGACCATTCCACTGGGAGCCCGGACGGCCACGTCGGTCGATTCACTGATTTCCGCCGTGTGGGAGTTCATGGAAGGCTGGGGCATCGCCGGCCGCGGCATGTACTGGCGTCCGCTGTTGCAGGTCCACGTCGCGCCCGACGCCGAGCAACGCTACGAGGACCTGGCCTCGCTGCTGCAAGGCAGCGGAATCGCGGTGGAGAGAAAGTAAGTTCGACTTTTGCACTTTTTAAGGGCAAAAACTGACCTATCACTATAACGCGAGCCTCCGGGACAATGCTTGGTGATTGAACAACCCAGGCATTGAGCAAGGAGGCTCACAATGAAACTTGTACC
>JBDKTJ010000149.1:0-5382 GCA_039698075.1 Thermoguttaceae bacterium
GCGGGCTGCTGGGTTTGGTCGACGGCCCGGCGACCTTGGCCGGCACGACCGTCGGCGCGCTGCGCGTGTTGAAAAGACTCAACTGCGCGTCCCGCAACAACGCGTCGGTTCGGTTGGGACCGTCGGACCGCTGAGCCACGGGCGTTTTGTCGTCCCCGGCGTTGCGATAGCGCAGCACGGCCACGACGCCCAGCACCACGATCAAGACGCCGATCACCGTCATGCCGATCTTGGCTTCCCGGCCGAGCCGCGGTGACGCCGCCGGTTTCGATTCCTTTTCGCTCATATGCTCGCCTCCTTGCGATGAGCCGTTTCAATTATCGTCGTTGCGCCACACGCAGCTTGGCGCTGCGCGAACGCGGGTTTTCTGCAATCTCCCGCTCGTCGGGCCGCACCGGACGCCGCGTCAACACGTCGAGCCGCGGGTCCGCCAAAAACGCCTCCTTCACCCGCCGATCTTCCAGCGAGTGAAAACTGATGATCGCCAGCCGCGCTCCCTTTTTCAAACAATCGGGAATGCGCCGCAGGGCGATTTCCAACGATTTCAGTTCGTCATTGACCACGATGCGCAGGGCCTGGAACGTTCGCGTGGCCGGATCGATCCGTTGCGCGTCCGGCGTGCGCGGAACCACCGAACGAACCAACTCGGCCAGTTCGGCCGATGTTTCGATCGGGTGGTCGTGCCGCCGTGCGACGATCGCCCGGGCGATCCGCGGACTGTATCGCTCCTCGCCGTAACGCGAAATCAACTCGGTCAAATGTTCGACGCTCAGCCGATTGATCAGCCGCCGGGCCGGTTCGCCCGACATCGGATCGAATCGCAAATCCAACGGGCCGTCGGACGAAAAACTGAATCCGCGGTTTCGGTCGGCCAACTGATCGCTCGACAAACCAAGGTCGAGCACCACGCCGTCGACCGCGTCGAGGGCCAATTGTTTCAGGGTTTCGGGCAGGTCGCAAAAATTGGTTTGAACGAGTTTCAGCGGGCGTCCGCGCAGACTTTGTTCCGCGGCGTCCAGCGCCGCCGGATCGCGGTCCAGGCCGATCACCAGCCCGGTGGGCCCAACCGCATCGGTCAGCGCGCGGGCGTGGCCTCCGCCGCCGAAGGTGCCGTCGACCAGCACCTGGCCCGGCCGCGGGTCGAGCCAGCGGACCACTTGCTCCAACAAAACGGGCACGTGAACCGTCGGCTCGTTCATAATCCCCAACTGTTTTTCTATCGACTCGAAATTCTCAAACCGCCGACAAGCCAAAACGTTTTCCAGTGACTCTAAAAACACTCGCCGCGGGCGTTTTTTTGGGTGTCGATACGTCGTGACAAACCAAATCGTCTTCCTGTGACTCTAAAACACTCGCCTCGGGCGCTTCCGTGCGCCCGTTTACGAGGTCGAGTGTTCGCGGCGTCCTCTCCGAGGAGGCGTTTCGCGGTTTCGCAACCGGCAGACGTCCTTGGCTGCCCGTCCGTGAAGAAGGTCGCTTCTGTGTTGCGTCGGTCTGGTGGCCGCGGACCGACGCTTGTGCGACATTCTCACGCGTAGCGAATCAAACCAACAAACCAAACCCAGAAAAAAGAAAAGGTCCTTTCAACGAAAGGCGGCCTCGGCGATTTCGTCGTAGTGGCCTCGTCGCTCGGCCAAGTACGACCGCCATCGATCCGCGGCCCAAATTTCCACGTGATCCTGAACTCCCAGCAACATGACATCCTTGCTCAGCCCGGCCAGCTCGGCCAACTCGGGCGGCACTCGCACGCGTCCTTGCGAATCGAGCTCCACCCGCTGCGCCCGGGCGTAAAACAACCGATTGAACGTCCGCACGTCCTGACGAGTCGGCGAGGCCTGAGCCAACCGATCGGCCAGCCGAGCGAACGCATCCTCCGCGTAAAGAGCCAACGATTGATCGGTGCCCGGCGTCAGATAAACCGCTTGCCGATCAGACGCCAACGCGTCGCGCAGGCGTTTCGGAATCGCCACGCGCCGCTTGTCGTCAATCGAACGGAGAAATTCGCCGGTCAGCAACATGAGTTCACCACAAATCCCCACTGGACCCCACAAGGTCCCAAAGATACCGCTTTTCTCCCAAAGGCACAAGCCGATTTTTTCGCGGGTTTTTGGCTTCCCTACGCGGTGCTGGCATTGCCTGCATCGCCACGCGCGGCCAGGGGTTAGGGGTGCGAGTTTTTGGCCTCGACGAGACCTTGCCAAAGTTCTTCGTAGGCGGTTACGACGCGGGAAATCGTGAAATTCTGCTCGACGCGGCGACGGTTTTCTTGACCGATGGCGGCGGCCATGTCGGGATGTGACATGAAGTCGGCGATTCTGGCGGTCAGCGCCTGCGAGTCGCCGTAGGCCACGGTTTGCCGGTCCGACTGGGGCCCGAGCAGCTCCGCGACTCCTTCAACCTGCGTGGCCACGACGGGCAGGCCGCTGGCCATCGCCTCCAACACGACGTTGGGCATCCCTTCCCAACGCGATGGCAGGACCAGCAGTCGGCTGGCCGCCAGGATCGCCGGCACGTCGCTGCGTCGCCCGACAAAATGGACGCGGTCGACGAGATGGAGATTTCGGCAGACGCCCTCGAGTTTTTGACGCAGCGAACCTTCGCCGACCAGGAGCAAGTCGCAGTCGGGCCGTTGCGACAGCCAGGTTTTTGCGGTGTTAAGCAACCAATCGACGCCCTTTTGCGGATCGAGCCGTCCGATGAACGTCACCAAACGTCGGCCAGGGGCGATGTTCAGCGTTGCCAAGTCGACGGGTGTCTTGGCCGGAAAAACGTCCAGATCGACGCCGTTGGGGATCACGACCAGTTTGTCGGTCGGGATTCCGCCGTGGGCGTTGGAGAAATCGGCCACCGATTGGCTGACGCAGACGTACCGGTCGGCCCAGTTTTCTGTCCAACGGTCGAGCCAAAGATGCCAGGCGGCCTGGTGTTCGGCCACCCGAATGCCTGAAACCACGATCGGCACCCCTGCCCTTCGTGCAGCAATCCGTCCGACCACGTTGGCATGAAAAAGGAAGGTTTGGGCAACTTGGGGTGTGTTGGCTAGCAGCAGTTTTTTCAGACGTCGGACAATCACGGGAAACTGCCAAGGCGTGTGGCCGCCGAGACAGTAGGTTGGGACGTCCGCGGCTTCAAGTCGGGGGAGGCAGGAGTTTTGGGTGTCTTGAGGCTTTGGGCCCAGGCAATACACGGTCGGCGCGAATCGACGGCGGTCCATACGCACGGCCAACTCGGTCAGGCAGCGTTCGGCGCCGCCGAGGTTGAGTTCGGTGATGCACAGGGCAATCGAGAGTGGCGTCATGGTCGAATCGGTGGGCCCGCCCCCTGCAAGCGAATGGATTTGCGGCTTATACTCATTTACGCCGCCGTGGTAAAGCTCAGCTTGTTGAGAGACTTGATTCATCGGAGAGAGGGGGGACGTGATGTCGGACCTGGATCGGTATGACTATGATTTGCCGAAGGAGTTGATCGCGCAGTCGCCGGTCATTTGCCGTTCGGATGCTCGAATGTTGGTGGTGGACCGACAGCGCAAGTCGTTGGACCACCGTCACATCCGCGACTTGCCCGAGACGTTGCAATCGAACGACTGCCTGGTGATCAACAACACGCGAGTCGTGCCGGCCCGATTGGTTGGGCGACGTCAAACCACGTGCGGCCACTGGGAAGGGCTTTTTGTCGAGGCCAGCCCCAACGGTCCTTGGCGCGTGCTCTGTAAAACCCGCGGCAGGCTCAAGCCGGGCGAAATCATTACGCTGGTCAACGCTCAGGGCGAAGACGACCTGCGGCTTCAGTTGGGCGCCAAGCAGTCGGACGGCTCCTGGATCGTCAAACCGCTGGTCCGCGACGATCCGTTTGTTCTGTTGGACCGCGTTGGCCGGGTGCCGTTGCCGCCGTACATTCGCAAGGGCGAGATGGTCGAGACGGACCGCGAAAACTATCAGACGGTGTTTGCCAAAACGCCCGGCGCGGTGGCGGCGCCGACGGCCGGACTGCATTTCACCGCCGCGCTGTTGGATCGTTTGGCCCAGGTGGGCGTCGAGCTTTGCCCACTGACGTTGCACGTCGGGCTTGGCACGTTTCGTCCGATCACGTCCGACACGCTGGCCGGCCACCCAATGCACGCCGAGTGGGGCAGCGTCGGGCAAGAGTCGGTCGATCGGATCGAGGCCTGCCGTCGGCGCGGCGGTCGTGTGGTTGCTGTCGGGACCACGTCAGTCCGGCTGCTCGAAACCGCCGCCGCGGACGGAACGCTCAAGCCGTTTTCGGGCTACACGGATTTGTTCATTCGTCCGCCGTATCGGTTTCAGGCGGTCGACGCGTTGTTGACCAATTTTCATCTACCGCGCACGACCTTGCTGGTGCTGGTCCGGACGTTCGGCGGCGACGAGCTGATTCGCCAAGCGTATGAGGAAGCGATTCGCGAGCAATACCGCTTTTACAGCTACGGCGATGCCATGTTGATTTTGTGAGGCATCCCCCGCTTGCAGCTTGCTCTGCCGCGTGGCATATTGTGCGTTTTGCCGAAGGTAGAACGAGTGTTAAGAGTTGTCGCCGTGGGATTCGCGTACCATGTGCTTAACCGCGCCAACGCGCGGATGAGGATATTTGACAAGCCGGAGGATTACGAAGCGTTCGAGCGAATCCTCGTGGCCGTCCCCGCAACGAAGCCGACAACAATGGTTCCTGACACCTTTTCCACCCTGACACCTTTTCCACCCCATGGAACGGTGCGGACGTTGGATCGTTTTGATAGGTAGGAGGACAATGATCTATACGAAAGAAATCATCAACGATGTAATCGGGGCACTCGAACAGCGAGGATTCCGAATCCGCCAAACGAATTTCCTGACCGGCGGCGGCTGGAAGATGCGATTGCTAACCAGAGGAGGCTTGCTGAGGGGGGCCCCTGTTCTTCAATACGAACCTGAGCAGCGTAGAATTCGTATCCTCAAACAGCACGTGTTTGCCCACAACGTGGTTGGCGACATTAGCTTAGATGATAAGGGAACCGTGGAACAACTCACTACGGCAATCCTGTCGGTGTTGGCTTCGCAGTGGAGCTGAAAGCAGGCGAGATTAAAGAGGACAGACACACATAATGGATGGAATGTGCAAAATGCGGCACAATGCCGATTTTGGCGAAATGAAGTAAGCTTGCAATGACACATCGCTTCCGATGAACACGCTTCTGGCTCAGTACGATTAGACGGGAACAAGTGGGACATTCTACTTTTTTGTTGACAAAAAAATAGTTTTTGGGTAGTCTGCTCGCATGCCACGAACAGCACGAGCTTCAGTCGGCAATGTGTGCTACCACGTGATCAATCGGGGAAATGCACGCGGTGAGGTATTCCATAAAGACGAGGACTTCACGGCTTTTTTGGG
>JBDKTJ010000150.1:0-1532 GCA_039698075.1 Thermoguttaceae bacterium
GTGCGTGCAAGCACCACTGCTGTAAACATCATTGCCGCTTAGGCGCGGCGCGTTTCTGTTTGGCTTCCAACAGGATACGATGAACCGACACATGTACCCCAAGACGAGGCGCAGCCGGGTGAGGCCGACGCCGATAGGTCTTCGCTTTCAGCCAGCGGTCGCTCCATACGTCGCGGAACAACTCGCGCAACCGCGATTTTACCTCGTTCGCCCACCAAGGTCGATCCACGCGCGCCGTCCACTGTTCGACCTCCCACAACACCGTGCAGGCGGTCAGTTCCCGTTCGACGTCCAGGAAGAGTTTTTCGGTGGAAATCGTATCGGGGTCGCGACGCTCGATTGTCGCGATCGACGCCCGGACCACTTGGATCATGTTGTAGAGCAACAGGCAGAAGGCGAACTGGAACACGGTCGCCTCGGACGAGCCGCCGATCAGCGTTTGCAGATGAAACACTTCGGTGACTTGTTGGAACATCCGCTCGATGCCCCAGCGCTCCGCGTAGAGCGCGAGCAGATCGGCCGCCGGATACTGTTCCGCGTTCAACAGGTCGGTGAGCAAGACGATCGCTTCTTCGCCAGGCCGGAACAACGTGATGCGGCGGACGGGGCGTCGTCGCGGATCCTTGGGGCCGCCGATCCAACCCCAGTCCTCGACGAACTGCCGTCCCGAGGCGTCGCGGCCTTCTCGGGCCGGACGCGCGGAATCCTCGTGGAACTTCAGCTTTTTGTTGTAGCGCACGAGAAAATGGTCGTCTTCCTCCGTGAAATAAGCCGTCTGCACGAGGTCCGCGAACTGCCGGTCGGCCAACCACAGACGCGGGCCGGCGAAGCGTCGTCGCACTTCGGGCAACACGTTGGGCACAAACTTCACATCGTTGGCGTCGCCGTCGCGGTCGGTTCGCATGGCGACGGCCAATCCGCTCTGGAAATCCATCGCCACCAAGGCACGTCCGCCCAACACGCCTCCGCTTCGGCCGCGCAAGGGCTGAAGGCGTTTGGCGACATGCTTGATGGCTTTCCCATCGAGCACGCTCACGTGGAATTCGCCCAACGACGCCGGCGCCGTTTGTCGAGCCGCGTTGGGAAACGCCTCTCGGAGTCGATCCGTGCATTCGGCGAGAAAAGCCTCACTCAAGCCGAGAGGCACTCGTCTCAGCTTGCCAAAGGCGGCCTGAATGGAAACGGTGAGTCGGCCGTCTTCCTCGGCTCGCTCGAAGCTCTGCCGGCCGCTGCCGCGGTAGACGAGCAAGGCGTCGTGCATCAACTGAACGAGGACCGGGAACTGCAAAACTTTGGTGTAACACCGTCGTCGCAGCCGTTGAAACAGGTCTTCCAGTTGTTCGTCGCTAACTGCGAACCGCCACAACGTCAACACCGCCTCGGCCAACGGCACCCGCTGCCAGGCCGCCGAAGCAATCGCGTCCATGCGTCACCTCCTGATGGCAAGACCAGCCCTACCCGCGCAAGTCTGCCGTAATACGGAGGTTGTGTCTAGATGAGATGTTTACAGCAGTGGTGCAAGCACGCACCCT
>JBDKTJ010000151.1:0-29600 GCA_039698075.1 Thermoguttaceae bacterium
CGATTTGCCGCTCGGTGGGCAACGCCCATTCGGTCATCTCGCGGTAGCTGCAATCGGGCAAATACACCTTGCCGACCGGCGGGACGTTGTCGAACGCCTCGGACAGCGTGGTCACTTGGATCCACGACTGGTTTTGCATCAAGGCGTCGAAAAATTGCGTCAGCCAGCCGTTTTCAAAGACGTGTTGCTTCGTTCCGGGCCAGATGCCGAACTTCTCGCCGTCGTCGCCGAGCACCGCGATCGCGTTCGGATGGTTTTGCGCCATCTCGGCCAGGTAGTCGATCGTTTGCTGCGGCGAACCGAACGGGATTAAATAGCGCAGACGCTCGCTGCCCGGGAAGACGGACAGCACGCGGCCTTGATCTTCGGTCAACAAATGGCCGGTAAGCTGCGACTCGGTCAGCCCGGCGCACTTGAAGTGGAAATCGTCCAGGATCGTGTATTCGATGCCGGCGTCGGCCAGATCGGACGCGAACGACTGCTCCCAGACGCGTTCCGGAATCCAGAGGCCGCGAATCGTCGCGCCCAGCCGGTTTTGCAGCCATCGGGTGTAGCTGCGGATTTGTCCGATGCGATCTTGCGAGGTGATCATCGCAAGGATCGGCTCGAAATAGGCCCCGCCGAGGATCTCGATGCGACCCTGTTCGACCAGTCGGGCCAGGCGATCGAGATATTCAGGATGTCGGTCGGCCAGCCACTCCATCAGCGAGCCGCTGGTGTGCAGCGAGATTTTTAGCGAGGCGTAGCGCTCGAAAACGTCCAAAAATGGACGGTAGCTGTCTTCGTAAGCTTGCTCGAAAACGTGGTCGAAATTTCCGACGGGCTGGTGATTGTGCAGGGCCAGAATCAGGCGGATCGGGTTTGGCATGATGACTCAAGCGGCAGGTTTTTGGATCGATCGGGGTGGGGATGGTTGACCGCGGAACAGCTTTCGCAGATTGCAGCGACACCGCCATCTGCAAAGCTCCCGCAGGCGGGAATAATTCCTTAATCGGCAACCATGCCCTAGTTTATCCAGTCTGCCTGGCTGGAAAATTTTGCGACTCCGGCAATTCGACCTCAATTTCACGCAGGAAGCTGGCGGCTTGCTCCGGAGGAACCGCATTGATGTAAAATCCGGTACCCCATTCAAAGCCGGCCGTCTTCGTCAAACTCGGCATAATCTCTATATGCCAGTGATAATGTCCAAGCTCCTGCGTGTCAAAGGGGGCCGTGTGGATGATGTAATTGTAGGCGGGCTGGTCAAGAGCCGCTTCTACTTTGACGATCACCTGCCGCATTACGCCCGACAACTCGTCGACTTCATTCTTCTGAATGTTCTCGAAATGGCTGGCGTGGTTTTTCGGCAGAATCCACGTTTCGAACGGGAAGCGGCTTGCAAACGGACAGAACGCCACGAAGCCCGGCGTGTCCAAGACGATCCGCTTTTCGGTGGCCAGCTCTTGCTGGATCATGTCGCAATAAACGCAACGACCGCGATAATTGTAAAATTCCAACGATCCGGTCATCTCTTCCCACACGTTGATCGGCACGATCGGCGTGACGATCAGTTGGCTGTGCGTGTGCTCCAACGACGCGCCGGCCGCCGCGCCGACGTTCTTAAAAATCATGCCGTAGACCAGCCGCGGGTCTTTTTTCAGGTCGACCAGCCGATCGCGGTAGACCCAAAACACCTCGCGCAGTTGCTCCTCGGAAAGCTCCGATGTGCTGACGAGGTGCTTTGGCGATTCGATGATCACCTCGTGTGCGCCGACGCCGCGCATCATATCGTAGATGCCTTCGCCGCGTTTGTTCAGTTGGCCTTCGATCTCGAGGGCCGGGAACTTGTTCGGCACGACGCGAACGCGCCAGCCTTCGCGGTTCCGCTGCGAACCGGGGCGACGATAGGCGATAATCTCGCCGGGCGTCTTGTCTTCGTTGCCTTCGCAAAACGGGCAAAAACGCCCTTTCTGACGCTGAGGGGTCGAATCGAAATCGTGCGGCCGCTTCGCGCGGGCGCTGGCGATAATCACCCAACGGCCGACAATGGGGTCTTTTCGTAGGTCTGGCATGAGTAGGGATTAGGGATTAGGGGCTAGGGGCTAGATATTTTGTTGGGGGCTGACCGGGACAAGAGTTTTGGAGCTCGAATTTCTAGCCCCTAGCCTCTCGTCCCTAGCCCCTTTTCTTCTCACACTTGCCACATGATCAGTTCGTAGTCGGGCGACGGCACCGTGGTTTCGATCGCGCCTTCGTGCGGAATGCGTTCGATCGGCTGGTCGTCTTTCAACAGTTCGACGTAAAAATGGACCGGCTCGTCGGTCTTTCGACCGAGGCTTCGGAACGGCAGCGCCAACTCGAACAATTGATCGGCCGCGGCCACGGCGTGCGAGCCGGCCACCACTTCGCCGTGGCGCCACAGCCGCACCTCGGGCTCTTTTCGGCTTGGGTGCGAAACCAACAGTTCAAAACCTTCGGGCTGTGAAAACACCAGCCGTAGCGAGGAAATGTCGGCCAACTGTTCGCGGAACGGTCCGCCGCGCGAGTCCAATCGGACCAGCAGCCGCTCGGGATCGAATCCGAAATACAGGTCGGAAATGATGCCCTGCGTGACCATGCTCATCGTGCCGCGCGAGCCGCCGCAGACGTAATGGCCGGCGTTGATCCACTCAAAATAGCTCCGCCGTCCGTCGATCTTCACGCTCAGCAGGCCGGTCGGCTCGGAATAGACTTGCGAGGGCCGATGGCCTTGGCGAATGGGCCGCGCCAACTCGCTGGGCGGCGTTTCGCCCAACACCGTGTAGACGTTTTGCAGGTGTTTTCGGAACAGTCGGTCGAACAGACCGTCCTGCGCGCTGCTGTGGCTGTCGCCGAACCACCAGAACCAGTCGCTGCCCTCGGCGATGAACAATTCCTGCCAGGCCAGGGCGAGCTGTTCGGCGGGTTTCGTCTTCTTGGCGTCGACGGCTTGCAGCCATTGCCGCGTTTCGTAGAGCGAATCCCACGCGCGGTTGCATTCGGGATGGCCGATCCAGATGCCGAAGTTGTGCTGAATCCAACTGCCGGGGAACAGATGCCCGATTTTGTCGGTGGCCGGATATTGGGCCAAGTAGTCGCCGATCCGGACCGGGCGGATGCGCGGATGTTGGACCACGCGGCGATAGACGCCCCGCAAAAATTCGACGCCGGCGTTCGGATAGTATTCCCAGCAGTTTTCGCCGTCGAGGATGATGCTGACCAGCGTGGGTCGGTGGCCGGCGTTGCCTCCGGTGGCGTTGCCGATCGCTTCCAGCTTGCCGACGAAATCGTCGACGGCGTGGCCCGGGGCGAAACGCTGATAGTGGAACCCGATCTGATCGCTCATCGCGTGGTCGCGGAAGACGATTTGCAGCGAGCGGCCTTGTTCCTCGACGCGCCAGGGGCGATAGAGCATTTCCGGATTGCGCAGGTATCCGTTGCCGTCGCGCGAGACCCAGCCGTCCGTGGAACAAGAGAGAACTTCCTCGTCGGTGGCGATCCACTGGATGCCCGCCTCGGCGATGATCGGAATGATGTTTTGGCAGACGGAGCCTTCGGAGGGCCACATGCCGCGCGGTTTTTGGCCGAACAGCTTTTCGTGAAGTTCGACCGCTCGGCGGATGTGTTCGCGGGCGTCTTCCGAATAGCCGTCGAGGTGCTTGGGCAACATCACGTTGGGCATCGCGCGGCGCGCCAAACGCTTATCCCACAGCAACGGCATGATCGGATGGTAGAACGGCGTGGTGGTCAGTTCGATCTGGCCTCGCTCCAACAATTCGCGGTGCAGCGGCACCACCTGGCGCAACAGCTCCATTTGCTTGTCCAGGAGCCACTGCTTTTCTTTTTCCGTCCAGTTGCGGCCTTTCGCACGAAATTCGGCCAACTCCGAGTCCTGCTCGAAACACAACGGGTGCATCCAGGCCAGATTGGACCAGCACTGCAAGTCGACGATGTCTTTTTTGTTGAAACGTTTGCGGGCGCGATCGGCGGAGTCGACCCCGAGCCCGCGTTTTTTGTACAACTCGAAATAGCGCGGGAACGGGCGGATCATATGATCCGGATGGACCATGAAAAAATTGTCCATCAGGTAGAACGCGTCGTCCTCGTTGAGCCCGTCGGCCGGCAGCCGAGACACGCGCAGGTGGGTGTCCTGATGGCCATGGTCCGTGTAAGCGGCCAATTGCTGCAACAAGCTGGGCACTAGGTTGATCGTGGCGTGCAGCTCGGGCGCTTCCTTCAGCAGCATCGCCATGCCCCAGTAGTCTTTGGTCCCGTGCAGCCGGACCCAGGGCATGGGATTTTCGCCGGCCACGTCATCCGGATAATAGGGTTGATGTTGGTGCCAGAAAAAGGCCAACGCGACTTCGTGCATGGTGATCCTTCACCCTCAAGGAAAAGATTTTTCGATCCGTGACAATTCTCTCTTTTGTTGAAGAGAGGCAGGCGGCAAGAATCGGTGAAAGCGGAAGATGGAAGGTAAAAATCCCCTTTTTTCTGCTTCGGCCCTCACCCTAACCCTCTCCCGGCGGGAGAGGGAATTGCATTTTAACTCGCCGATTGCGGCTTTTTGGCTCGCTCCATCGTTTTTTGGTACAAGGCGACATACTCGCGGGCGCTGCGCGACCACGACCAGTCTTGATTCATGCCGACCTGGATCAGCTTTTTCCAAATCTCCGGCCGACGGTAGGCGTCGCAGGCCTGACGCAGGCACTCGCCCAAGGCCAGCGCGCTGGGCTCGTAAAACACAAACCCGTTGGCCGACGGATTGGGCGACTGCGCGTCGAAGCCGGTGATCGTGTCGGCCAGTCCGCCCGTGGCCCGAACCAACGGCGCCGTGCCATAACGCAGGCTGTAAAGCTGATTCAGTCCGCACGGCTCGAACCGGCTCGGCATCAGGAACAGATCGGCCCCGGCCTCGATCCGATGCGCCAAAGGATTCGAAAAGCCCAATCGCAGGGCGACCCGCTGCGGGAATCGCTGGGCGAGCGTTTCGAGCAGTTGGTGATATTGCGGCTGTCCGGTGCCCAAGATGGCCCATTGCACGTCGCTGGTTTGCACCCAGCGCTGCATCACTTCGGCGACCAAATCAAAACCCTTCTGGTCGATCAGCCGTCCGACGATGCCGATCAGCGGCGCGGCGGGCTCTTGCGGCAGGCCGAGCTCTTGCTGCAAAGCCTTTTTGCAGAGCGGCTTGCCCTGGTCGACCGTGGCGGCGTTGTAGTGCGCGGCCAGATGCGGATCGGTCTCGGGATTCCATTCCTGCGGGTCGATGCCGTTGAGGATGCCGGACAGTACGTCGTGCCGATGTTGCAAAACGCCTTCCAGTCCGCAACCCAACGGGCTGCTTTGGATTTCCTGGGCGTAGCGGGGGCTCACCGTGTTGATCGAGTCGCTAAAGACCATGCCCGTCTTCAACAGGTTCAGATTGCCGTGGAACTCCATCTGATGCCAGTTGAAATACTTCCAGTCGAGCCCGGTCAGCAGCATGTCCCAGTGCCAGAATTGGCCCTGATAGGAAAGGTTGTGGACCGTCAGCAACGTGGCGATGTTTTCGTAGCGCGGGACGTTGTGGTATTCGATTTTCAAATAGGCCGGCGCGAGGCTCGTCTGCCAATCGTTGACGTGCAGCACGTCGACGGGCAGGTCGAGCAGGCGGATGGCTTCCAACACGGCGCGGCTGAAAAATATGAACCGCTCGCAGTTGTCGACGTAGTCCTTGCCGTCGACGCTGTACAATTCGTCGCGGTCATAGTATTGGTCTTGTTCGACCAGATAGACCGGCACGTTGCCGCCTGGCATGGTGCTGCGCAGCAGGTGGCCGGTGACCATTTTGCTGCCGATCGGGATGATGAAGTCGATGCCCAGCGGTTCGATCCGTTGGCCGCAGTAGCGTGTTTGACGATAGGCGGGCAGGATGACCGATGCGTGGTGTCCGAGTTGCGCCAAGGCCATCGGCAGCGCGCCGCAGACGTCGGCCAGACCGCCGGTCTTGGCAAACGGCACCGCTTCGCTCGTGGCCAGCAGAATATTCACCGGGGTTCGCTCCGTCGTGTGGGTTGTTGACCGGGCAGGGCGCAGGGGGCTTTGTTCGGTCAGGTTGTGCGCTCGGATTATCGCCGATTCGGGGTCGTCGTAAAAGACAGAATCGACGTAATCGTTAAACTTTATCTTTGGTGCCCTATATTGTTACATTCAACAAATGCCCCACATTACGCATTTTGTCAAGGACGATTTATGCGCAGACCGCCCGATTTGCGTCAGCGTTACAATCGGAACAACCGACTTGGAAGTTTATACGGATTTTACGGGCGTGTTTCCTTTTTGCATCGTTTTATGTTGCGAAAAATCCCCATTTCGCCAAAAATGGTGGTATTCTTATAGAGTGGATTAGTTGGACTGCATCCACGGATTTGTTGAGCCTGCGGGGCGTCGCGGTGTTGGGCGAGCGTGTGACGACACCCCGACGGAGTAGAAAACCAGTTGACGCAATAGATCGATTCGATGGGGTGGTCCCGAGGATCTGGGCCATGTGGCGTTCATGGAAGAGTGGCCGGTGGATCATTTTGGCGGTGGCGGTCTGCGCCCTGCCGGCCGGATGCCAGAGCGGCGTCAGTTCCGGCATCGATCCCAGCGGACATTATATTCTCACCGATCCGCTGACCGACCCCTACGGTAAACCTGAGTCGGCCCCTCCGGTCGACGCGCAGGGGCCCGCGGAGGGCGAGCTGCCTTGGGACGACATCGCGGTGCAGTTGCATCCGCGCGAGACCGTCGCGCCGGTGAACAGCGAGGTGGTGTTGATCGCCGGCGTTTGCGGGACCGACAACCATCTGCGCACCAATCGCCGGTTGGAGTGGTCGATCGATCCGGGCAGCGTCGGGCAGTTCGTCGCGGTGGGCGAAAACGGGCTGGTCGATTGGCTCTTGGGCGATTTCAATCGGCCGCGCAAAGTCAGCAACACGTTCGCCATCGGCAGCACCTCACGCAGCACCATCCGTTTGAATCGCAGCAACTGCAATCCCGACGCGGATACGCAAGTGCTGCGCGGCGAGGGTTGGGTTTCTTTGACCTCCCCGGTGGAGGGCGTCAGCCATGTCACCGTGTTCGCGCCGGAGGTTTATCGCTGGGACTCGCGTCTCCAAGCGGCCACGATCCATTGGGTCGACGCGCAGTGGCGATTTCCGCCGCCCGCGATCCATCCGGCGGGCACGAAACACGGGCTGACCACCACGGTCATGCGGTTGTCGAACCAAGCGCCGTGCGAGCGATGGCTGGTACGTTACGAAGTGGTCGAGGGACCGCCGGCCGGTTTTTCGCCCAGCGGCGCGACGTCGATCGAGGCGCCGGTCGATTCGACCGGTTCGGCCAACGTCGAGATTTTTCAAAAACAGCCGACGCCGGGGACCAACAAGATCGCCATCCAAGTGATTCGGCCCGGCGATTTGCCCGGCGCGAATGGATGTCGTTTGGTGGTCGGCTCAGGCTCGACGTTGGAAACGTGGGCCGGTCCGGGCGCGGCGATCGGTCCGTCGACCTCGTCGATCGCATCGCCCGGGGCGACCTCGTCGCTGGAGGTGAACGTGTCGGGCCCGTCGCAGGCCGGCGTAGGCGATCGGGTGACGTTTGAGATAGCGATCCGAAACTTGGGCGCCGCGACGTTGAAGGGTTTGGTCGTCAAGGATCGTTTGGATCCGGGCTTGGAGCATCAGGCGGCCAATGCGCAGAACGTGATCGAGAATCGCACGCTGGGCGATTTGGCGCCGGGGGCGTCGCGTCGCATTCGTCTTTCGATTCGCGTCACGCGGCCGGGCCGGTTGTGCCAAACCGTCGAGGTGAGCGGGCCCGGCGTGGCCACGGCGAGCAAGCAGGCTTGCGTGACGGTCGCCGGCGGCGGTTCGGCGTCGCCCGGTGGCGAGACGCCCACGGTCGGCGCGCCGTTGGGTGTGAAAATCTCGTGCGAAAACAAGCAGTTGATGGTGGGCGAGACAGCCAAGTTCTCGATCGAGTTGGTCAATAACGGGACGACGCCGCTTCGCAACATTCGGGTGGTCGATCAGTACGACGCCGCATTCGCTCCGACCTTGGCGACGGACGGCTATCGGCTGGAAAACGGCGCGTTGGCGTGGACGATCGACACCTTGCCGCCGGGCCGGCCCACGCAATTGGGCGTGCATTGCACGTGTCAAAAAACCTCGCTTCGGGCGTGCAGTCGAATTCGTGCGACGGCGCCGGGCGGAGTTCCGGTCGAGGACGAGGCGTGTCTGGAGATTCGGGACGCGGGTCCGAGACCGTCAACGTCGCCGCCGTTTGGACCGCCGCCGACGTCGCCATCGGAGAAGACCGACAAGCGGGCCGAGCCCGAATCGACGGATGGATTGACGCTCACGGTTACGGGATTGCGCCCGCTGGTCACGGCCGGCAAGGAGTTGACCTACGAAATCCGCGTGACCAACAAGGCCGCCTCGCCGCTGCGCCAAGTGAGCGTCACGGCCATCGTGCCCGAGGGAATGACGCTCAGCCCGTTGGGCACGACCGGGCCGGGCCAGACGAAGTTCAACGTCGACGGGGCGACGGTCCGGTTCGATCCGGTGTCGACGATGTCGCCGGGCGAGTCATTGACGTTTTTGGTCCGCGTGCAGACGAAACGGCCCGGTCAGTTTCGATTCCGGGCGAGCGCCGGGGCGCCGGCGTTGCCGAAATCGGTCGAACGAGAGGCGAGCACGGAAGTTTTTTGACGTCTCCGGCTCTTGCGAAGTCGCGGGCGTTCGGCGTAGTGAGAACACGGACGGTTGAAAAAAATGGCTGCGCTGCGATTTGTGGTTTTGCGTCACGACCATCCGCGGGGCGTTCACTTCGATTGGATGTTCGAGACCGGCGAGACGTTAAAGACCTGGTCGCTGCCGCGGCCGCCCTTGGATGGCGACGAGATGGACTGCCAACGGCTGGCCGATCATCGCCGGGCGTATCTCGACTACGAAGGGCCGGTGTCCGGCGGGCGCGGCGACGTGACGCGATGGGACTCGGGCACGTATGCGATTCTGCAACAGACCGATGACGAGTGGACAGTTTTCGTTACGAGTGAAAAATTGCACGGCCGAGCCACGTTTCATCGCATCGCGGGCGGCGACCTGTGGCGGGCGTTTTTTCGCGGAGAGTAGAACGCATCACGAATCCGTGTCGCGAGTTGGGCGTCATGCTTTATTTTCGCCCCTCGTCCCCAGCCCCTCGCCCCTCTTTTTTTGCTTGCCCCTCCGGCTGCTTTTTCGACGCGGTGGTTCCGGCGACGAACAGTTCACCGTTGCTGAGCCGCAGGGTTTCGATGTGAGGGATGCGGTGGTTTCCGCCTTCGGGCAGGGAAAGCAGCGCGACCGGATCGGCGCCGTCGCGACGCCATTGCAGATCGAAATGGAGTTGCTCGGCCGCCTCGGACAGATGGTCAATCACGGGCCCCAGCGGCGCGGGCAGCAGGCCGGCGCGGGCCTTGATGATCCGCAACGCGACGACGTTCGGCTCGTGCAGGTACGGCTCAAACGTCATGCTGAGCACCGTTTCCAGGCCGTCTTTGCGATAGCGACACGCGATCGTGATGCCGTGGGCGTCGAGGACCACGCGGGGGTCGTGCAACGTCGGCGGGAGCGACTTCGGATGGTTGCGGACGCGATCGACCGCCAGCCAACCGTTGATTTGCTCGGTGGTGAACCGCACTTGCCAATGGCCTTTTTTCTTGACGGCGCTGACCAGCGCGGTCGTTTTTTGGAGCATCCGATCGCTGGCCTGCTCCATCGCCGCTGGATCGCCGACCAAGGCGTTGCGATAGTAGGCCGGCTCGTAACCGACGGCCCAATAAAGCCCCAGCACGATCAGGACGATCACGATCGCCGTGACGACGAGGATCAGCGAAATCCATCGCAATTTACGGGACATGGCGAACAAAGCAGAGTCCTTTCCGCTCCAACGGCCCTCACCCTAACCCTCTCCCAAAGGGCGAGGGGATGGATTGTGGGACCACGCTCCCTATAAAAACTTCAACAGGGCGTAATTCTTCTTGCCGGATCGCAACACCATGACCGACGGGCTGGCCAGTTGGGCGGCGGTGAGCCGGACGTCGACGTTTTCGATGCGATGGTTGTTCACGTAGGCGCCGCCTTGCGTGATGGTGCGGCGGGCGTCGCCTTTGCTTTTGCACAAGCCGGACTCGACCAGGGCGTCGATGGCCGAAAGACCTTCGCCAGCCAGACGCTCGCGCGGCAACGGGCGGCTGGGCACGTCGGCGAAAATGCCAGTCAACTGGGCGTCGCTGAGGTCGCTGATTTCGGCGCCGAAGAAAATTTCGGTTGCCCGACGCGCAGCGTTCAGGCCGTCGTCGCCGTGGACTAGCCGGGTGAGCGAGTCGGCCAGACAGCGTTGGGCCTCGCGCCGGCCCGGATCGGTTTGATGTTGAGCCAGAATCGCTTCGACGGCCGCTTGATCCAGATCGGTGAAGAATCGCAGGCAGCGGCCCACATCGGCGTCGTCCAGATTGATCCAATATTGATAGAACTTGTAGGGGCTGGTTTTGTCGGGCGAAAGCCACAGGGCGCCGGACTCGGTCTTGCCCATCTTCGTGCCGTCGCTGCGGGTCAACAGCGGACAGGTGCAGCCGTACAGTTGGACGCCGTGCAGACGCCGGGCCAGGTCGATGCCGGCGGTGATGTTGCCCCACTGATCGCTGCCGCCGGCTTGAAGCTGACAGCCGTAGCGGCGGTTCAATTCGACGAAATCATAGGCCTGCAACAGCATGTAGCTGAACTCGGTGTAGCTGATGCCGGCGTCGCTGCGGGCCAGGCGGCTGCGGACCGAATCTTTGGTCAACATCACATTGACGGGAAAGTGTTTGCCGACGTCGCGGAGGAATTCGAGGTAGCCGAAACGGCCCATCCAATCGTAGTTGTTCACGACGATGGCGGCGTTCGGCCCGTCAAAATCGAGGAAGCGGCGCAGTTGCGGCTCCATGCCGGCGATGTTGGCTTGCAGGGCGTCGATGGACAGCAGGTTGCGTTCTTCGCTCTTGCCGCTCGGGTCGCCGATCATGCCGGTGGCGCCGCCGACCAGCGCGATGGGTCGGTGGCCGGCCCGCTGGAAGCGACGCAACACCATCAACGCAACCAAGTGGCCTACGTGCAGACTGTCGGCCGTCGGGTCGAAACCGATGTAGACGGTCCAAGGCCGCTCGGTCAGCAAACGAGACAAGTTGGCGTCGTCGGTCGTCTGGTTGACCAGCCCCCGCCAGGACAGTTGGGCGAACACGTCGGCTGAGAGTGGAGAGTGGAGAGTGGAGAGTGGAGAGTGGATTTCGGTCATTGTGAAGCGGTCCTGCTTTTCAGCGAATTGGCCAAGCCGCTGAGGAGGCGTGCAATCTCCGTGGTGGACTCGACGAGTTTTGTGCTGATAGGGTTTTCGAGGTATTTGAGACGTTGTGCAATGAGTATTTGAGTTTCCAATTCCTTGAGCGACCCATAGGCAATGGCAAGGAACTGCAAAAAATCGCGAGTTGTGTTTCTCGCCTGTCCTTCCGCGATATTGGAGGGGATCGAAATGGCTGCACGACGGATTTGGCTCGTCAGTCCATAAATTTCGGTTTTCGGAAACCCGTCCGTTGCTTGATACACAGCGGTTACAAGGTCCATCGATTTCTGCCAAACGATCAATTCACGATAGTCCTTGACCGTCATAACAATCCTCTTAAAAGATCCTCAACGATTTTCTCTCCACTCTCCACTCTCCACTGCGTCATCGCCAGCGGTCGTCGGCGAAGGGGTTCATTGCTCCGGACAGTTTGGGCTTGGGCATGGCCTTTAGGGCTTGCTCGGCCAGGCGTTGGTCCTCTTTCGTGGTGATTTTCATGTTGATCGGCGAACCGGGCACCACGGTGACGGGATGGCCGAAGCGTTCGACCAGTTGGGCCTCGTCGGTCGCTTGGAAACCAGCCCGGGCGGCGTAGGCGTCCAACAGCAATTGCCGGCGGAAGACTTGCGGCGTCTGCGCTTCCCAAAGGTTGTCGCGGGGGACGGTCTCAATGATTTTGCGGTCGGGGCCGACTCGTTTGAGCGTGGCGGCCACGGGCGTGGCGAAGATCGCGGCGCCGGTTTTTTCGGCGGCGGCGAAGATTTCGTCAATCCAGGCGTCGGCTAAGCACGGCCGGGCGGCGTCGTGAACGCAGACGAAATCGGCCGACGGCTTGACCCGGGCCAGGGCCGCTTCGACCGAATCGGCGCGCTCGGCGCCGCCGTCGACCACGTCCAGTCCCAAAATGGCCACGTTCGCCGAAAACTTCAGATTGAAAAACTCGCGGTCGTCGGGCGCGATCACCAGGATCGTCTGCGAGACGTCGCTGCGGTTCAAAAATCGTTCGGCCGAGTGCAGCCAGATGGGCTTGTTGGCCAGCGGCGCGAAGGGTTTTTTGTAGCTTTCGTCGCGGAACCGGCTGCTTCGGCCCGCGGCAGGCAAGATTACGGCGAACTTCGACACGACGATTCCTTTCGAGCCGCGGTCAGAAGAAACTCCTGGGAAGGTCGGCGGCGACCGACGACAGGTCATGGAGACTTTTTTATTGGATTCGACGCGCTCGGCTCATTTTTGCTTCAGCCACGCGTTGACGGCGTCGCGCAACGTGGCGAGCGTCGGGTCGAGCGGTTCTTGTTCGTGGTCCTTGGCGTCGAGGAACGCGATGGCCGGGGCGATGCACTTTTGCAGTTGTTCGAGACGCGAGCGTTGGGCCGGCGGTTGGGCGAGCGAGGCGAGTCCCTTGTGGGAGGCGTCCGCGCCGTTGAGGGCCAACCGGGCCGCTTCGAGGCAAGGCCGCAGCCAGCGGTGCGATTCGACGGGCGAGTAGCCGGATTGTTTGGCGAGTCGGGCGACCTCGTCGCAGGCGTCGACGACGAATCGTGCGACGGCGACGGCCGGCTCCTCGAAATCGACGCCCTGGGCGCCGGTGAAATCGAGATGGCCCAAGGCTTCGATCGCGGTGGCTCGGGTGACGATCGGCAGCTTGGAGTTGGACGCCGTCTTGAAAATGGCTTGATACACGGCGTTGTCGTCGCCGGGCGTGCCGAGTTGGCCCAGGATTTCAATCACTTGGGCGAGGATCCAGTGGCGGCCGGCTTGATCGGCGGAGGCGAGCTGGTCGGCTTGCTTCAGCAGGACGGCGACGACCCGTTTGCGGACGTCGTCGTTCGGCAGTTTCGCGACGACGTGTCGTTGGAGGCCGATCAGCGCGGCGACGCGCAGAGCGTCGGGTTTTTGGGAGTCCTCGACGACGGCCAGCAGCGGCTCGAGCGCCTCGGGAAGCGGCGTCGGCGGAGTTTCCACGCTGTTGAGGTCGCCGACGGCCAGCATGGCGTTCAGTTGAACGGCCGGATGATAGTTGTCGGCGATCAGATCGGTCATAAACTTCAAGACCAACTGGACCAGCGCGTCATGCGCCTGGCCGGTGGCTTGCTTCAGTTTGGTGTTCAGATCCTGGCGGTTTTTGGGCAACCTGCCGAGGTCTTTCGTCAGGGTCCACTGCGGAAGATAGAAGTCGAGGAAGAATTTTTTGAAATCTCCCTCCGAGGTCGTTTCAGAAAAGCGGCCCGCCCGAAGCGCCTGGTTGATCGCAAACATATTGCGCTTGAGCGACGTGTCGCATTTTAATTCCTTGTAGTCCGCCGCCTGCGCCGTTGGGCAAAAGAGAACGGCGGCCGCCAAGAGCAGCAAACAAACCGGTTGCGACCGATGCAATTTCTGTGTCACCATGAGACAAGTCAACTGTTGGGCTGGTGGATGGGACGCTTTGGCAAGTTTACCACATGGATAGGCTACCAGCGACGAGGGAGGGGTGTCAAGCTGAGCAGAACAGAGGGGCAGGAGAAACCTCGCCAGGGGGCGGCGGCCGTTTTTCATTGATCTTGTTGGAATTTCCATTCGTGACGAGGCCGGGCGTGTTTCTTTCGTGGAATGGCCGACAGGCTGGACGGTGTCGGCGGGTCGTCTGTTTGGGGGGGCGCGGGGACATTGACCACGGGCAAGTCATTCTATAGGCTATCCGAGACGGTCCTTTTGTTCTTGATGTCCTAATCTCTAATCCCTAACCTCCAATCCCTAATCCCTTAGTTTCCATGTCTACGCCTCATGTTTTGATTCTTCGCGCGCCGGGCACCAACTGCGACGTGGAAACCGCGTTCGCATTCGAGCGGGCCGGCGCGACGACCGAAACCCTGCACATCAACCGGTTGCTGGAACAGCCCGAGCGGTTCCGGCCGTTCCAAATTCTCTGCATTCCGGGCGGATTCAGCTACGGCGACGACTTGGGGTCCGGTCGGATTTTCGGCAATCAGATGGTCCATCACCTGGTCGACGAGATGCTGCGGTTCAAGGCCGACGGCAAGCTGATTTTGGGCATCTGCAACGGGTTTCAGGTGTTGATGCAATCGCCGGTGCTGTTGGATCGCGACGCGCAGAAAGGACCGGAAGCGACGCTCACCACCAACGATTGTGGGCGGTATCAAGATCGCTGGGTTCGATTGGAGGCGAGGGGCGAGAAATGCGTGTTTTTGAAGGGCATCGAGCGGATGTATCTGCCGGTGGCCCATGCCGAGGGCAAGTTCGTTCCGCGCGACGACGAGACGCTTCGGCGATTGGACGCGGCCGGACAGCTTGTGTTGCGTTACGCGCCGGGCGACAACCCCAACGGCGCGGTGGCCGACGTGGCCGGCGTGTGCGATGCGACGGGCCGGGTGTTGGGCCTGATGCCGCATCCGGAGCGGCACATCGACCCGACCCAGCATCCACGTTGGACCCGCGGCGAGGCCGGCGCGACGGGCGACGGTTTGAAGATTTTTCAGAACGCCGTGGCGTATTTTTCGTAAAACAGGGTAGCCTCTACCTCTTCGGTCCATGACCGGCAAGACGTTTGACCGTCTTGGCCCCCTCTTTCTGTTGATTTTCTATCGGTCGCCGGCCTCCTAGACTGGTAGTAGAAGGAGGCTGCACCATGTACGAGGAACCGAAACTTTCCGAACCGGAGTGGGAGTTGGTCGTCGAGTTGCTCGAACGGGAACGAAGCGAGCTGCCCGTGGAAATCCACCACACGCACAACTCAAACGTTCGTGTGGAGTTGCAGCAGCGGATGGAGATCGTGCGGCAGTTGCTCGATCGGCTTCAGATGCCGACGGCCGTTTGAGCCCCTTGGGGACGCGGAGGAAGCGACCTGTCCTACGGCAAGAGGATTGCCAGCGGCGCGAGGATCGCCAAAAGCAATCCGAGCGCAAGCAGCGCGCGCCGGGCTCGTGACTGTCGGCGGCTTTTTCCGATCGGGTCGGCGATGGGATCGTCGGCCTTGAGGACGCCGACCACCGGGACGCCGGACGTTCGAGCGACTTGCACGACGCTTCCCAAAGGCGGATCGATGCCGGCGCCGCGCCACAGCAACGCCAGCCCGACCAGCGACATCAGGCCCGGCAGCATGACGGTTTTGGCCAGTCGCGGCGCATCGAAGACCAGCGGCTCGGTCGGGCTCGATGGCGTCGTTTCGGCGGGAATCACCGTCCATTGCGGGCCGACGGCGTTTTCTTGGTCCATCGAGAGTTGACGTTCCGCCTGTTCCGCTTGTTCGAGATTTTTTTGGGCGATGTCGACGTCGTAGGACAGACTGGCAAGCGGCTCGGAGGGCGGCGACGGCTTGGCGGCTTGTTTGACGACGGGCTGTTTTCCGGGGATTTGACGCGGCACGTCGGCCATTTTACGGCGGAGATCGTCGATCCGCGCGTCGATGTCTCGCACCAGCGGGTGGAGCGGCGTGCGGGTTTTCAGCAGTTGCTCGCGCTGCTGCCGACGTTGCTCCAATTGACGATCCAACTCGACCCAACGCGGATTGTCGACCCCCGGCGACGCGAGGCTCGGCGGCTCGGATTTTCCGGCGTTTTCGATCGGTTGACGGCGAAAGGCGTCGAGCCGCTCTTGAGCCTGTCGAACGGCCGTTTTGGCCCGATCGACCGCGGTGCGGGCCGCTTGGCGAGGCGCGTCGATCGACCGTTGCCACTGTTGCCGTTGATCGGCGGCGTAGCAGTCGGCCAGGGCGTTGGCCATGCGTTGAGCTCGGCGGCGATCCGCGTTTTCGCAGCTCAGCGGGATAGCGAGTTTTTCGGCCGGCGACGACTGTTCGACCACGTAGGCCGTGGCGGCGTAGATCGGAGATTCGGGCGAAGCCGCGGGCCGTCGAACGACAGACAACAACGACGCGCCGAGGCTGGCGATCACCATGAAAAGTCCCAGCAACAACCAGGTCGTGCGACGGGGTCGCATGGAAACCGGGCGAGGCACGAATTGGGAGTGGGTCGTCATCGTGTGCGGTCTCCGGCCGTGGAACGGGCGCAGAGTCTTCCGTATTTTCGTCATCGACCGGGGCGTCGCTCCAACTTTAACAATTTTAACGACTTGTCAAACCAACCTTTTTGGTCCAAGATGAACGTTGTGTTTCACATCAAAATCTGCGGCATGACGAACGTGGCGGATGCGGTGGCGGCGGCGCGGGCCGGCGCGGACGCCGTTGGGTTGAATTTTTACGCCAAAAGTCCACGGTGCATCACCCAGGAAACGGCTAAAAAAATCGTGGCGGCCCTGCCGACCGGGGTCGTTCGCGTCGGGTTGTTTGTGGACACGCCGAGTCGAGAAATTTGCCGGTTGTACGACGAGTTGCCGCTGGATTTGATTCAGTTGCACGGCGACCAACCGCCCGAGTTTTTGAGCCAATTGGGCGACCGGCCCGTGATGCGCGCATTTCGGTTGGGCGCCGGGGGGCTGGGACCAATCCAAGAGTATCTTAATCGCTGTAGAGGACTTGGTTCGATGCCCCAAATGATTCTGTTGGATGCCCTGGTGGCTGGGCAGTTTGGCGGCACCGGTCAGACGACCGACTGGCAGCTTGCCGGGGCGTACGCCGCCGAGTCGGATCGGCTTCCGCTCGTTCTTGCGGGCGGGCTGACTCCATCAAACGTCATGGACGCCATTCGACTTGTTCGGCCTGATGCCGTGGATGTAGCAAGCGGGGTCGAGTTTCGAACCGGTCACAAGGATGCAAGCTCGGTCGGGGCATTTGTTGATGCCGCTCGGCAGGGGTTTGGTTTTCTCGCCTAGAGTCGGACGTGTTCGGCCCTCGATGTGCCGCGCCGGGGCTTCCCATCCGACGTGCTTGCTTTTATGATGTCGGTTTACGTTGATCCATTGTTCGAGCGAAGGAGCCGCCGTGTCGCAGGTTAAAACGAAATTGCCTTACAAGGTTGCCGATCTGTCGCTGGCCGATTGGGGACGCAAAGAGATCCAACTGGCTGAGCAGGAGATGCCGGGCTTGATGGCCTTGCGGCGCAAATACGGCCAATCAAAACCGTTGACCGGCGCGCGCGTGGCCGGCTGCCTGCACATGACCATTCAGACGGCCGTGCTGATCGAGACGCTCAAAGCGCTCGGCGCGGACGTGACCTGGAGCAGTTGCAACAAGTTCTCGACGCAGGACCACGCCGCCGCGGCGATTGCCGCCACCGGGGTGCCTGTGTACGCTTGGAAGGGCGAGACCGACGCCGACTACGATTGGTGCATCGAGCAGACGCTCTACTTCCCCGACGGCCAGCCGTTGAGCATGATCGTCGACGACGGCGGCGACCTGACCGCGATGGTCCACGGCGCGAAGTATCGGCACCTGATCTCCGGCATCCGCGGCCTTTCGGAAGAGACGACCACAGGCGTGCACCGGCTCTATCAGATGCACGAACGTGGCGAGCTGGCCGTGCCGGCGATGAACGTCAACGACTCGGTCACGAAGAGCAAGTTCGACAACTTGTACGGCTGCCGCGAGTCGCTGGCCGACGGCATCAAGCGGGCGACCGACATCATGGTGGCCGGCAAGGTCGTGGTGATCTGCGGCTACGGCGACGTCGGCAAGGGCTGTGCCCAGTCGATGCGATCGTACGGCGCCAGAGTGCTCATCACCGAGATCGATCCGATCTGCGCGTTGCAGGCGGCGATGGAGGGTTTTGAAGTCACGACGATGGACGACGCCGCGTCGCGCGGGAACATCTTTGTAACCTGCACGGGCTGCCGCGACATCATCCTGTTGGAGCATATGCAGCGGATGCCGCAGGACGCGATCGTTTGCAACATCGGGCATTTCGACCTGGAGATCGACGTCGCCGCGTTGGAAGGCGCGCCGGGCGTCAAGAAAGTCAACATCAAGCAGTTGGTCGATCGGTACACGTTTTCCAACGGTCGTTCGATCTTGCTGCTGGCCGAAGGGCGGCTGGTCAACCTTGGCTGTGCGACCGGACATCCGTCGTTCGTCATGTCGAACTCGTTCACCAACCAGGTGCTCGCGCAGATCGCGTTGTGGACCGAGCCGGACAAGTATCCGATCGGCGTCTACACGCTGCCCAAGCATCTGGACGAAGAGGTCGCCCGGCTGCATCTCGAACCGCTCGGCGTGAAGCTGACCAAGTTGACCTCGAAGCAGGCCGAGTATCTCGGCATCTCCGCGGCCGGCCCGTTCAAGCCGGAATATTATCGCTACTAAGAAGAAGGGGCTAGGGATGAGGGGCTAGGGACTAGACACGATGCCGTTCAGTCCCAGGCCGCTTTTCCAGCCCCTAGCCCCTAGCCCCTAGCCCCCAGCCCCTTTTTATGCCCGAAATCCAAGCCTTTCGTGGAATCCGTTACAATCTGGGCCGCGTCGGGTCGCTTAGCGACGTGGTGACTCCGCCGTATGACGTGATCGGGCCGGAGCTTCAGGAGCAGTTTTATCAAAGACATCCGAACAGTTTCATTCGGATCGACCTGAACCGGATCGAGCCGGGCGACGACGACGAGGTGAACAACCGCTACACCCGGGCCGCGCGATTCCTGAAGCAGTGGCGCGAGGAAGGCGTGCTGACGCCCGAGGCCGATCCGGCCGTCTACGTCTATCACCAGGAGTTCCACTACGCCGGGAAGACCTATGTGCGTCGCGGGTTCATGGCTCGGCAGCGATTGTCGCGGTTTGGCGAGGGCCAGGTGTTTCCGCACGAAGAGACGTTGCCGGCCGCGAAGGCCGATCGGCTCATGCTCACCGTGCTGACAAAGATGAACCTGAGCCCGATTTTCGGATTGTATCCCGATCCGGATTGCGAGGCCCAAAACCTGCTGGACATGGCCGTGGCCGACAAAACGCCGCTGGTGGCCACCGATCATCTGGGCGTCGTGCATCGGTTGTGGCCGCTGACCGACCTGACGCAGATCGCCAAGCTGTCGGCGATCATGGGGCCGAAACCGCTGTTCATCGCCGACGGGCATCACCGCTACGAAACCGCCTGCAACTATCGGGATCAGGTGTACGACAGCGGATTCCTGTCGCCCGAACACCCGGCCAACTACACGCTGATGATGTGCGTGGCGATGGACGATCCGGGCCTGATCGTGATGCCCACCCACCGATTGTTCCGCGGCGTGCCGTCGATGACCAGCGAAGAACTGTCGGCGAAACTGGCCCCTTGCTTTACGACCCGATCGGCCGGCGAAGGGCCCGACGCGGCGTTGACGGTTTGGGAAGACATCGAAACAGCCGGCGGTCAGGATTCGATCGGACTGTATACGCAGAAGGACCGTCGCTGGGTGATCGCCAAGCTGACCGACGCGGGCCGGGCTCGGATGGCCGAAGTGGCCAAGGATCACACCGAAGCCTGGCAGTCGCTGGGCGTCAGTTTGCTGCACCGGCTGATCGTCGAAGACCTTTTGAAATGCAAAAAGCTGCCGAAGCCGGGCTACGTCCATTTGATCGAGGAAGTGGTCGAAGGGCTCAAGACGGGCGAGTATCCAATGGCGGCGGTCGTGATGCCGGCCACGGTGGACGACGTTCGCACGATCAGCATGGGCGGCGAACGAATGCCGGCCAAGAGTACGTATTTCTATCCCAAGTTGCTCAGCGGCCTGGTTCTGAACCCGGTGGAGTAAAACGCGGGGGCGAGGGACGGGGGACGAGGGGCTCGGGTGCCATGGTCACGCTTGCGTGGCCATGTGACGACTCGATCTGAAAACGTGGGCATCCGTCTCGGGCTGTTTTAGTCGTTCCACGTGAAACCAGTTTGTGGAAATGCGTGTTTCGCGTGAAACGGGTGCCTTGCGCAAGCTGGCGGTTTCACGTGAAACGTGCGGGATAGCGTCGCTCCGTCTTTCGACTTCCGCTTTTCACCTTTTGAAACTGGCATTCCCCCCTGGGCCGAATCCTTGCTAGAATCCGCGCGCTTGGTTGGAGATACTATGCGCTGCTGGTTTGGAGGTTCTGGCCGTGGCTCGGATTTTTTGCGTGGCCAATCAGAAAGGCGGCGTGGGCAAGACCACGACCGCTTTGAACTTGGCCGCCGCATTGGCGCGATCGGGGTCGCAGACTTTGTTGGTCGACCTGGATCCGCAATGCAACGCCACGACCGGACTGGGTCGACAGCCGACCAATCAGCATCCGCTGGTCCGCGGCGAGGCGCTCCGACAAGGCGTGACGGCCAGCGACGTGCCGCGATTGGACCTGCTGCCCGGCAGCCGGAGTTTTCGGGACGTGGAGTTGCTCACACGCGACGACCCGCGACAATCGGCCCGGCTGCGCGAACAGCTTGGCATGGGCTTCAACGCCTACGACTTTGTGTTGATCGATTGTCCGCCGTCGTTGGGCCCGTTGACCAAAACGGCCCTGAGCAGTTCGACTGAAGTGTTCATGCCCATCCAGTGCGAGTATTTCGCCATGGAAGGGCTGACGCAAATGATCGAGGTGATCCGAGACGTAATGCAGGGTGGCAACAGCCATCTCCAATTTGGTGGAATCGTGCTGACCATGTACGACCCGAGCCTGGAGCTGACGCACGAGGTGGATGAAGAGGTCCGGGATTTTTTTGGGGAGATTGTGTTTCAGACGGTGATTCCGCGCGACGTGGCGGTCTCCGAGGCCCCGAGCCACGGGAAATCGGTGATTGACTACAGCCCCCGCTCTAGGGGGGCACGCGCGTATATCGAACTTTGCATGGAGGTGCTCGAACGTGAGTAAAGAACGACGACTGGGACGTGGGTTGGAGGCGTTGTTGGGCCAGCTTCCGCCCGCCCGACAGGAACCGGCGGCCAGCGCGGCGGAACCCGCGCCGAGCCCTGTGGCGTCGACTTCGCGACCGTTGGCGCCGTCGGCCGAGGCGTTGTTTCGACTCGACCCCTCGCATGCGACCGACGGCCAGTTTATGCCCAAGGCGCCGCATCATCCGCCCGTGCAGGCCGCTCAGCCCGTGGCCGAAGCGGTCGCGTCGGCCGAGACCGTCATCGAATCCGATACGCCGGAAATCGGTGCGCCGCGACGGGTGAATGTTCACAAAATTGATCGGAATCCGGCCCAGCCGCGTCAGGATTTTGCGCCGGACGAAACGAAATCGCTGGCCGAGAGCATTTCGACCCACGGGCTGTTGCAGCCGCTGGTCGTGCGCCGGGTGCACGATCGCTATCAGTTGGTGGCCGGCGAACGTCGATTGCGGGCGGCGATTCAGGCCGGTTGGGTCGACGTGCCGGTCAACGTGGTTGAGGCCGACGACCGTCAGATGGCCGAATTGGCGATCGTCGAGAATTTGCAGCGGAAGGATTTGAACCCGCTGGAAAAGGCCGCGTCGTTCCAAAAATATCTTGAACAGTATCGATGCACGCAGGAGGAATTGGCCTCGCGGTTGAAACTGGACCGTTCGACGGTGGCCAATTTGATCCGGCTGCTGGAATTGCCCGAGGGCGTGCAAGAGGCGATTCGCCGCGGCAAGATCACGCAAGGTCACGCCCGGGCGTTGCTGCCGCTGGGCGAGGAAACGGAGCAGATTGCGTTTTGCCAGCGGATTCAGCGGGAAGGATTGAGCGTCCGACAGACCGAGTCGCTCGTGCAAGAGATGATCGACGCGGCGGACCGCGACCCGTTGGCGGCGGATTCGACCGCGCCGAGCAAGTCCGCACACGGCACGCGGCCGAAGAGCGAGCACATTTTGGCGTTAGAGCAGCAATTCCGCACGGCCTTGGGCATGAAAGTGAAAATCACCAGCAACGCCCGCGGCCGCGGCAAGCTCGTGGTGCAGTTCCGCAATCACGAGGAGTTCGAGCGGCTGAAAAAGCACATTTGCGGAGCGGGGGGATAGTGGCCGGTGGTCGGTGGCTAGTGGTCAGTGGCCAGTGGGGCTTCTGAATTTTGCCGTTTGGCTTGCTTGGCGAGACGACGTCGGGCTGGTAGGATAGGGAATCATATTTCGGGGCGTGGCGCAGTCTGGCTAGCGCGTCTGGTTTGGGACCAGAAAGTCGGAGGTTCAAATCCTCTCGCCCCGACTTTTTTCTTTTTGAGTCCCGTCTCCCCTCGGGAGAGTGTTGTGGTGAGGGCCGCCGTATCGCCGTGTTCTTTGGCCATTACGTCGAAGGGCTTTCTCCCATATAGGACAAAGAATTCCGTCGCATTATAGAGCGTTCAAACGACGGTTGAAATAATTTCTGATACCTTCACCTCAAAACGCGATTCCACCTATTGAAGGGTGTTCTTTGGGGGTGTACAATACGCTCTCTCACATTCTACTCGGCATGAACAATTAGGAGTAGGCAATGAAACGGATGCTTATTGCTGTCGTCGCTTTTGCGATTTATGCGGCATACAGTTCCTCCTCTCTTGCGGGCGTGAATTATTCAGGTCGAGTCGAGTCATCCGCTGAATGGAGCGGTTTTGGGGCCGATTTCTCACCATCTTGGGTAGGAAAAACCACTGTCGTTGAATACACGCCGGAAAATGCAAAAGCTCTTGCAGATTTCGGGGGTGCTTATGGCGCCATGTGTTGCGGTAACACATGGTGCCTAGATTCAGGCTACGAACAACGATGGACTGTTAATAAGATTTCCTCTTCGGCACGCGTTGAGACTAACGTGGACGCCAACTTTTTGTTGGGCAATACGTCCTATGTCGCGTCTTCGGGCGATCTACGATCGAACGCCAATTCAAATTACGCCAACTTCGCTCATTATGCCGAGATCGTCACCTATGATAATCGCATCTTGGCCAATGCCTCGGCAATCGCTTTCCAAAATGCTCAACTTGGCGAACGTTCTTTTGGCGCCAGCGGAAAGATTTCCGCGGTCACGCTCCTGGAAAGCGGTTCCAAGTCGGCCCAAAGCTCTGCCAAGGGAAGCTCCTGTTTTGAAGCCAGCTACGGGCTGGAAAAAGACACCCCATTTTCCTTCTCTCTCGATCTGGCAAGCACGAGCAATGTCGAGTTGGCCTTTTCCGCATCCGACCTCGTTACAGGCGAAACCCTGTGGAGCTTGACTCCATCAGGTTCGGACAAAATCCGACATCTGGAGTGGAGTGGCATTCTTGAGGCCGGGCGGTATTCTTTCGCGCTCAATGCGTCGACCGACTCGCTAATTGACCAGATGGGTGTCCAGAGCCTCGGAGGCGAGGCACTCTACGATATTTCTTTCGATTTCGACGCCGAAAGCTATTTCGTTCCTCGCTTCTTGACCATCAACGATAATTATCAGAAAGACCCTGTGTGGTTTTTAGATCCGCTTCCTTGCTTAAATGGCTTCCTGGTTGTCGGTGACGTTGTCAATTTGAGTTCTTCTGAATCGAACTCCAACTTATCCACCACGCTCCCCGAACCGAATATACTCGTGCTGTTGTTCGCCGGCTGCTTGTCCTATGTGGCGTTTCGTTGGACGACTCGCTAGAACATTGGCCGACATTGACCGCCCCACTCTAATATGTAGTCGGTAGGTCAGGCGCTCCGTGCCTGACAGGATGTCCGATCTCGTGTTGAAAAAGAGTCAGGCACGGGGTGCCTAACCTACTTGGCTATGATCGGCCAAACGTCTCGGCACACGAGAAACGGTTCCTGGCACCTTTTTCTTTCCCGATTCTGTTTCCGATCGATTCCGGTCCTTTTCGCTCCCTTTTCGACGCAACGACCGATGGCCACGCCAAAAGAAAAGTTTTCACTTTCGACGCGCGACTGTATAGTCCTTTTTCTTGGATTCGCCGTGGTTCTCGCGACGATGCCGTTTCGGGAAATGGCGTTCTTTTCCGTCGAACGTTTGGTGCCCTATGTCGTCGGAACATTTGTCGGATTGTTGCTCATCAGTATTCTTTTCTCTTGGTTGGCCTTCCGTCTTTGTAAACGCAGTCAGCGTGCCGCTTCCATAACCTTTTTGGTGTTCGTTGCTTTTGGGGTCATGGGGCAAGTCGATGAGGCCGTGAGATACAACCACAGGACCTTTGACGAGAAGGCGGTCCTCAGTCAAATTTTGCCAATATTCCATAGATCACTGATGGAGCGAGTGATCCCCTATCAGCGCGCATGTGAGAAGATGGGTGAGATGTCACCCTTGAATCCTATTTGGCTGAAGAAGGAAAGCGACTTAGATATCGCCCGGAACCAAATCGTGCTTGTTCGTACGACCAATAGCGAGTTGCGAGATCTTTTTTCTGGGACGACACCCGTGATCACAAAGGCGCTGGCCGCACATGGGGTGCCAGTAGAAGATCGTGTGCGATTGACCAAGGGCATCGTCGATAGCTGTGCTGGCGTGAGAAAGATTTTTGCAACGATGAGGGATCAGGACGACATCATAACCGCAGAATTTCTAAAGGCGTGCGATTTGCTTGAAGAGCATTGGGGGTATTGGCATTTGGACGCCAACACAAGCGTCCTGGTTTTCGATAGCAATAGGGTGGTAAAGGAATTTAATGCCATTCGAGACAAAATCAGCAAAGTCGCGGAAGAACAGCGGCAGAGTCAAGTGGAGCTTCGTGCGTTCATGAATCGCCATTAGGCAGAAATAGGCCGACAACGAGAAGACGCTGCCTCGTTGGAGAAAAAAGTCGGTAGGCCAGGCACTCCGTGCCTGACAGGATGTCCGATCTCGTGTTGAAAAAGAGTCAGGCACGGGACGCCTAATTTACTTGGCTACGTGGCTTTTTCACGCGACGCGGTGTGTCGTTCTACCGCTGAAAGGGCGCAGTAAAACCCTATGGCGCGAATGGGAAGGATAGGTTAAATTGGCAGTTTCTTGATTGAAACCAGTATCAGGAGGTTGCCATGTATCGACGTGACATTCGCGTGAACAATCCCACCGAGGCTTTGATTGTGGAACAAGCGCTGGCGATGTATCGAGAAATGGAATGCACCGCCAACGCAGCCCCGGATGGTCATCCTGGTCGAGGCACGTCTCGACCCGATCTTGCCTTGGGTAACGGACGATCCAGACAGTCTGGAGCGGCTCTGTGCGTCGCTGGCGGAAATTGGGGTGCGCACCATTGCCGCAAGCGTTCTCTTCCTGCGGCCGGCGGTGGTCGGATCGCTGCGACGGCACGTCGAAGACAAGCAATTGGTGGGACAACTTCTGAGCGTCTTCGCTAGCAGCGGTTCCATGTCGATCCATGCCGGCAACAGCCGGGTACGAGCGCTGCCAGCCGCGGCGCGTCTTGAAATCATGGATCGTCTGAAGTCCATTGCGCGCCGTCACGGATTGAATGTGCTCGTCTGCGCCTGCAAGAACCCGGACATTGCCAACGGTTCTTGCCACATCTCGGGGCGTTGGCCGCCTGCGGCCCGTGAGAATAGCCAATTGGGGCTGTTCCAATCGTAGCAGCACGCGAGATTGCATCGTGGATTGCACACAGAGGTACAATCAGCGTCTGTTGCGAAATGCGTTGCGGGATACGCGACTCATAAAGTCTATTGACGTGACTGCCGCCCGTCGAGTTCGCATCACCAGCACGACCTGGGATGAGTATTGGGGGCCTTGCGATTTCTTGGCGGGTGAAATCGCACAACTGAAGGCAGCATGGACTGCACTGATCGCAGGACGATTTGACGACAAGCTGCGGGGCGACTTTGTTCGCACGTATTTTCGGTTGCTCCGTGCCTGTTTGGATTGCCATGACCGCGGCCACAACCAACTCACGCTGTTGAGGAAGATTATCGGCTTTGAGACAATTCGCATATCCGGCGACTGCGATGGCTCGGCGGCAGCCATAATCAGCGCCAGACATCCAGCATATCTGCTGAGTAAACTGGCAAGGCCCGACGCGCCGGAGAATCCGAAGTATTTGCCGCTGATATGCCTGTGCGGAGATTTGCCCGAAACGGCGGCTCTATATTGGCATTACAGGCGCATTCCACTGACGCGGACCGGCGGAATCCAGCTATTCGTCTACCCGCCGACAGAGGTCTGCAATCGCCCGTCAAGTCATGCCCTCATCGGCCAGCTATTTGCCTGCCTCACGCCAAAAAGCGATCCGTGGATTCGTGAGCGAAGCCAATCGTTGTATGACGGGGTATTTGCCTCGCTGGTTGCTCGTTCTGCGTCGCCCAGACTCCATCTGCTGGACATGGCGTGCGGCACTGCCAAGATAACGATGACGTTGTGCAGGAAGGCATTTGCAGAACACCGCAAGTCTTTCGACCTGACCTTGATTGACGTAGTTCGAGGAAACCGTTCGATTGCCAATGCGTTCTATCGGAATCCCAAAGTCTTTGGCAATGTGCTGTTTCGCCGGGACAGCTTATTCGAGTGGGTGGACAAGAACGCTGACAAACCGAAAGTGCGTTTCGATGCGGCGTTGTTGCTGAGAGCATGTGACCTGTTCAGCCGGTTCTCCGTCGAGAAGATGTCGTATCGAGAGGCGAATGTGCTGATCGCCCAAGACAAGACGTGCAACCTCCTCGATTCCCAGGTACTGCATCCGGCGGAACTGATCGAGAACAACAGCCTTGGCAGAATAGAACATCGCATCAGCCGGTTCAGCTTCAAGAATGGCTGGACGTTTCGGCAGTTCTCTTTGTCGGACTACTTCAAAGCATTACACCTTGTCATGGGCGGCCAGTTGACTGCCGACGAGAGCCCTATCTACGTACCGCTTCGCGTGTTCGATGAAGGCGCTCTTGTGCTGCCGAGCGGCCGTTCCATCAAAGCGCAGTTGCTGACAATGGCGAACCAACTGGTAATTGAGGATGCAGACTTGATGCCATGTCATCTCGACAGACACCTCAAGCAATTCGCCTTGAGCGACCTGCCGGTCACGGATTTGACGGAACGGGCGAAAAGGCGCGGGGCTACTGTCTTCCTTGTTGAGAGGAAACCAGTACAATGACGGCGACAAGTCTGTCCAGCAATCGTCGAGCCGACATGGTGGAAAACGTCATGCACATACGTCGTTCCATGTTCATTGAAGAGTTGTCTTCCCAAGATGGCATGGACAAGGGCCTTTCACTTGCCAAGCGGGTTCATCCGAAGCACCAGCCGGTGTTCGAGAAATTGAGCGAAGGCGACCGGGCGGCCGTGGCGCTCTATTTTCTGCCGCACTCGTCGAAGAAAGATGTGCTGGAAGTCACCCGACCGCGCGTCGTCAAGTGGTATTGCCCGTTCGCCGATCAGCGGGAGTTCCCCTCGGGGCATCGGTATTGCATCAACGTGTACACGGGCTGTGAACACCATTGCCAATACTGCTACGTCGCGGGCTACAGTGCCGCGGAGCCCAACTGCAAAAACCGCTTTCGCCACGATCTGTGCAAGGACTTAGAGGCGCTGGAGGCATACGATGTTCCGCCCGCGCCGGTGCATCTATCGAATAGCACCGATCCGCTCCAGCCATTGGAGCAGCAACACGAGCATACGTTGTTTGTGCTGGAAAAGCTGGCCGAGCATCGAAACCGTTTTACGACAGTCACGCTGTTGACCAAGAATCCGGCGGTGCTGATGGACGACAGGTATGTCCGGGCGTTGCATCGGCTTAACAACCTGCCGCCCGACCATCCGCGACGTTCCTGGTTCAATGAAGAAGGAGACCCTCCTTTGCGGGTGGAGTGTTCGCTGGCGTTCTGCAACGACGAACATCGACGACTGCTCGATCCGGCGGCCCCGAGCGTCGAAAGCCGAATGGAAGCCCTGCAGTTCCTGCGGAAGGAAGGCTTCTCTGTCTTTCCGAGGATCGACCCCTTGTTCCCGCGCGATCCGCTGGGCGGCGAAAAGAAGATGGCAGATTTCGGCTTGCCCGACGTGCAGCCTATGCGTGACCTGGAAGGCTTGGTTCGTTTCAGCAAGGAATTGGCAGCGCCACACATCATTTATTCGGTCGCCAAGATCACGCGACCTCAGCACGGCAGTCTCTTGCCGGTCATGGAACGCATGAAGCAGGTCTACAAGCATCTTTCGGCCGGGCAATCTCTCCATTTTCACGGCGGTTCCTGGCGGCTTCCGGAAAGCGTCGCAGCGGCACTGGTGCTCACGCCGTTTCTGGAGCTATGCGATCGGTATTCGATCCCGGCCAAGCCCTGCAAAACGAACCTGATTACGACGCCCTGAACCGCGATTCGTCGCGGAACCCGCCCAGCGGTTGGCGGGAATGACAAAACCGCGGTGGTCATGGCGACGGTCGCCTTCTCGAGGCCGTTGTCCAAGGCATGGCCAGCGAGTGAATCAGGAACCGGTGAATCGAGAAGGTCTCGACACCGCTCGGCCGCCGCCCCTCGTCCGCAGCTTCTTGACGCCCGACGCACGGCCGCAGTGCCATTGTGATACGGGCATCAAGAAAGCTCACGAAGGCTCTTGGCGTCGATCATTGGCCTGTATTGGGTGTTCTATGAAGCCTCGTCGCTCTGATTCGCGGCTGCTCTAACGCTATATGCAATATCGCCAGCAAACAGACCGCGTATTGCCGATAGCTCCGCACCGAGTGCCCTGGTTGGCGTTTGCGATGCAAGACGCGATACTGCTCGTGCAGCCGCTTTGCGCAGTTTAATCGACGTAGACAACTGCGCAATCCTGAGCGAATATGTGGCCATTTTCCACTGCGCCCGTGTAAGACGTGCGTCTTGCTTGGCCGATATTGCATCAAAGGCAAGGGCAGCCGCCTCAGAATCTGAGTCACGGGTACCGAGCAACAACGGCATCCAAGTGCTTTCGGCGATTGCCGGAATTTCCCGTACAGCCGCAAAAGCTGCTTTCCTAATTGTTGGCGAGTTGTTGCTCAAAGCCTTTCGGACAATGGCCTGTAATCGCGCCCCGTAGCTGCCAGGAGAACGACGTTCAATACAAGCCAATACGAACAAGGCTTGGGCCGTGACCTGCTCTGCGGTCGCGTTGTTGATGCGGCATCGACTAAGCGGGTGAGACTGGCCCATTGAAGACGCAATGTCCGGGGATATGTCAATCTTCCCGGCCGCAATTGGCCCGAGCACACCAAATACATCGGCCGCAAGTGACGTATCTAAAGAATCGGCAAAGCCTCTTAGTTCGACTTTTGCACTTTTTAAGGGCAGAAACTGACCTATCACTATAACGCGAGCCTCCGGGACAATGCTTGGTGATTGAACAACCCAGGCATTGAGCAAGGAGGCTCACAATGGAACTTGTACCCGATTTTGTGGTTTTGTTGCAAGGGTTCGCGGCGACAATGACAGGACCGACCTTCCAGAGCTTCGTGACGGTCGCTGCCGGTTGGGTGTTGGCTCAGCGCCGGACGGTGACGCGCATGATCCTGGCGGTGGGCGAGGCAGCCGACAAGCACTATTCGTCGTATC
>JBDKTJ010000152.1:0-17971 GCA_039698075.1 Thermoguttaceae bacterium
CCCCGCAGGCCAATCAGGTCTGCGGGGCTTTTTCGTTTCCCTTGCCCTTGGTTTCTCCAGCCTTCCCAAAAAACTCCGCTCGATCATTTGATTTCGACAACCGTTTGTAATGCGCGGTTTTGCCCCAGGTTCCGCAGTGCGGCCATGTTTCACATCTTGCGGCTTTTCTTCCTATTCAACATTCCCTCTTGTGCATTGTGAAACCGCAAGCGATTTTCAACCTCAACCGATAAATCTCCACCCGCTTTTGCAGAAGCGCATCCGCGCAGGTTGGAAATGGAACGCGTATTACAGCAGCGCGGTGCTGAAATAGCGTTCGGCCCGATCGGGCAGCACGGTGGCGATGTTGCCTGGGATGCGACGGGCCAATTGCCGGGCGGCCCAGACGTTCGCGCCTGAGGAAATGCCCACCAACAGACCCAAGTCGCGGCTTAGTTGGCGAGTGGTCTCGATGGCGTCCTGGTCGGAGACTTCCACGACCTCGTCGACCAACGAGATGTTGAGCACGGCGGGAATGAATCCGTCGCCGATGCCCTGGATCTGGTGCAGACCGGGCTCGTGGCCCAGCAGCGCGGAGACGTTTTTTGGCTCGACGGCCACGATGCGGACGTTGGGCCGATGCTCGCGCAGGAACCGACCCACGCCTTGCAGCGTGCCGCCACTGCCCACACCAGCTACGAAACAGGCTACGTCGCCGTCCATTTGACGCCAGATTTCCCGGGCGGTGCCCTCATAGTGGCATCGCGGATTGTCGGGGTTCTCGAATTGCTGGGGGATGAAGACGCGGGAATCGTCGGCCGCCAGCTCGCGAGCGCGGTTGACCGAACCGCCGATGCTTTCTTCGTCGGGGGTGAGCACCAGCTCGGCGCCCAAGGCGCGGATGAGTTTTTTGCGTTCCTCGCTCATGCCTTGCGGCATCACGATTTTGACTTTGTAGCCTTTGAGCCGTCCGATCAACGCGACGCCGATGCCGGTGTTGCCGCTGGTCGGCTCGACGATGATCGAGTCGGGCTTCAGGCGTCCGTCGCGTTGGGCACCTTCGAGCATGGCCAGCGCGACGCGGTCCTTGATGCTTCCGCCGGGATTCAAAAATTCGGCCTTGGCGAAGATGTTTTCGCCTTTGAGTTGCACCAACGGCGTGTTGCCGATCAAGTCGAGAATGTTGTTGGTGAGCATGGTGGAGATTCTGGAGGAGCGGGTCTCAAATGACGATCAGCCACCCCAAATTTCGGAGCCAACCGGTTTTCAGAAATCCGTGCCGCAACAATTGCATTCGCCGATTCAGGAATCCGGCGCGGTCGAGCTTAAGATAGGCGGCCACGGTGGCTTCGTCTCGTTGGGGCAGGCTGGCGGCGAACCGATCCCCAAAGGCGGCCGCTTGGCGTTGGGTTTCATGGAAACGCCGCATCATGTCGCCGCAGCGGAACATTTCCTTGGCGCGACGCAGGACGTAACGCCAGTCATAGCGGACGGCGCCCAATTGGTTGTTGTCGTGTTGGCGATACAACACGGTCGCTTGGGGAATCGCTTCGACTCGTCCGAACGCGGCGGCGACCAAGGCCAGCCACCAATCGTGCATCTGCACGTTCGCGGGAATGGGCGAGGCCAGCCGGGCCAGCGAACGATTGATCATCGTGGCGCAGCCGGTGACGACGTTTTGCACCAACAGCCGGTTCAAATGCCCGCCGTGACGCGGACTGATGCGGCTGTACGCCCAAAACGACGGAGCGATCGTGCGAAGGTTCTCGTCCACGACGACCAGATCCGTGTGGACCAGCGCGGGAGTGTCGACGCCCAGTCGCCGTTCGATGGCTTGAAGCCGCTCCAAGGGCAGGGCGATTCTGCCAGGTCGCCAGACGTCGTCCTGATCGCAAAGCACGACGTAATCGGCGTCGGAATGTTCCAGCAACCGGCCGAAATTGCCGCAGGGGCCAAGTCGCGGGCCGGCGTCGTTCAGCAACCTGATTTGACGGGGATGTTGGCGGGCGAACTGCCGCACCATCAGCACCGTTCGATCGGTCGAACCGTCGTCGCGCACCAACAACCGGCATCGGTCGTCCATCTGATCGAGGATCGACTCGATCTGACGTTCGACAAAACGCTCACCATTGTAGGTGCCCAACAGGATGTCGATGCGGCTTTGGGTAGTCATCGGAAAAGCGGACTGTTTTTCAGGGATGGAGGCCACCGCTGCGAAAACTTGGAATCCGTCCTATCTTGCCTATCGGTCATAAAACTACTTGGCCCACCAATGAGATTTCTTCTGCCCCTACAGTCAACGGTGTTAAGCGGCGCGAGTTAGGGTAGATGCGTCAACATTTTCTTCCGCGGTCCCATTTCCCTGCTTGTTCATGCCCAGGTAGTCTCGCCAAAATTGTTCGGTCGTGTAGGTTTTCGTGCCGGATTTCCATTGGCGCACGGTTTTTCCATAGGCGGTCAACAGCCGCAACGACAGCCAAAACCCTCGCGCGAGGAATCGGACAAATCGTCGACGATCGCGTCGCAGCACGACGTAGTCCTCCGCGTAAGGGTCGTCGATGGCGATCAGATTTTTCCGGCAAAGGGCGAACCAGTGCTCGTCGCTCTCGGGCAAGGCGCACTTTGGAGCGGCGTTGTTCGATGGGCTAGGCCAGATCAGTTGCCATGCGACGGCCGCCGCCATCGCGATCGTCTGGCGAACGATCGACGTCGGGATCGGTCGGGCCGAGACGCTGGGCAGACGCGCGGTTTTGGGCCATGTTTGGGGCGACAGCCGGCGATGCGCTTCGAGCACGCGGTGGAGCAACGGCGTGGGGTCGGCTCGCCAAACGGCCGGTCCGGCGAGATAGTCGGCCATGCCCTGGCACAGCGCCCAGGCTTTGTAGTAGTCCATCGTCACCAGGCGATGCAAGAGCACGCGCAGGAAGATGGCGACGACGGCGAATCGGGACAGGGACCCATGCAAGGCGATCGACGCGAACATGTTGCGATGGCCGAAGTAATGGTCCCAGCCGCGTCGTTTCCGATAGAACGGGTCGTGCCAAACGCCGATGCCCGGCAAGGTGTGGGTCGGAATGCCGTCGCGGCGCAACCGGCAGCCGTATTCCAGGTCGTCGCACTTGATGAACATCGGCATCGGCAAGCCCGCCCGACGGATGCTGGATCGTGCAACCGCGAAAAACCACCAAGCGTTGTAGTGCGACGGCGGCAGGTCGGCTAGTTGGCGAACGTCGTCCGGCCGATCGAGCGACAGGCCGTGTCCGTGGCCGTTGACGGCCAATCGCTGGGGAACGACCAGTCCGCCGGCCTCATGCAATTCGGTGGGACGCAGCAAATCGAGCATGGGGCCGCCGATGGCGAACTCGGATCGGGCCAACGCGAACACCGCGGCGGTTCGCAGAACGCTCTCCGGCTCGATCACGGCGTCGTCGTCCAACAACAAGACGTGCGTGGCGTCGCCGTCCAGCGATTCGAGAATGCCGCGCGTAAAACCGCCGCTGCCGCCGAAATTGGGCTGCTCGACCAGCGAGAGTTTTGAACGGGCCCGGTCCGACAACTCGCGGAATTGGGCGTGTTGACGCACTTTGCGCGTGCCCTGATCGACCACGACGATTCGACTCAAAAAAGCGTCCAACGCCGGATCGTCGGCCAACGCCCGAACGTTTCGCAGCAGGAATGTTTCGCGATTGCAGGTGCAATAGCAGGCCGCGAGCCGGACGGTTTGCGGAGCGACGTCCCGGGCCAGCCAGTCGGCCTCGACCAACGTCGCCGCCGGCGATCGGGCGACGATGTCAAAATGGAGCGTGCCGAGTTCGTGCGGAGGGACGTGCGGCGGCACTTCCAATTCGACGGTTTGCAGCTCGCCGTCAAAATCGACGCGGGCCAACTCCGTGACGCCGGATTGATTGGACACGCGTCGCAGACGGACCGTGCCGGCGCCGGAGACTCGAAGCCGAAGCGTCAAGCGGTCGAGCGTGGTGTGGCGTCGCCAAAACGTCTCAAAAAAACTGTTGAAATAGGAATCGGTCGAGACGGTCGCATTCTGGCTCAGAACGATCGAGCGGCGGCCTTGTGGACGCGGATTCGCGTACGGGTCGGGATGCGGATGGTCGGCGTGGTAGTAGAGCGACGCAACACTGGGATCCAGCGGAAACACGACGCGTTGGATCACCAGGTCCGCCATAAACCGCGTCTTTCGTTGACAATCAAACGGTAAAAAAACAAAAACCGCGACGATCGTTCAGGCCGCATTGGGCACGGGCCGCGCGACGTGGCCCGAGGGTTCAAAGAACGGAATCACCTGCTCGCGGAACGTTTGCAAGGCCGCGCCCGCCGCGCGATCCATGTCGAGATATTGATACAAGCCGAGCCGACCGCCGAAAATCACGTTGGTCTGGCGACGGGCCAAATCCTGATACGCGGCGACCAGTTGCCGATCGCGTGGCGTGTTGATCGGGTAGTAGGGCTCGTCGGTCCGCTCGGCAAACCGCGAATATTCACGATAAATCACGGTTTTGCCCGGGGCGTAGCGGCGTTCGGGGTGATAGTGTTTGAACTCGTGGATGCGTGTGTACGGGACGTCTTCGTCCGCGTAGTTGATGACCGGCGCCCCTTGGAAATCGTCGACCGCGAGCGTCTGCTTTTCGAAATCGAGCGTTCGCCAGCCCAGTTGTCCGAGCGAATCGTCGAAATAGCGATCCAACGGCCCGGTGTAGACGACCAACTGACGGGGACTCAAATGCTGACGCACGTCAAAAAAATCGACGCCCAGCCGAATGTCGATCCGCGGCGAATCGGCCATCTTTTGGAACATGGCGGCGTAGCCGTCCACCGGCAGCCCTTCGTGCGGGTCGGCAAAATAGTACGGCTCGAAATTCCATCGCACGGGCAGCCGGGTGATGATCTCCGGCGGAAGTTTCAGCGGGTCGGTCTGCCACTGTTTTTTCGTGTAGCCGCGGATGAACGCTTCGTAAAGCGGACGGCCGATCAGCGAAATGGCCTTTTGCTCCAAATTGGCCGGCCGATCGATCGACTCGGCGGCGATCTGTTCGGCGATCAACCGTTGGGCCTCGTCGGGCGTCATGTAGCGTCCGAAAAACGCGCAGATCGTGCCCAAGTTGATCGGCATCGAGTAGATCTGGCCTCGATAGACGCTCAACACGCGATGGCGGTAATTGGTGAAGCTGGTGAATTGCTGGATGTACTGCCAAACTTCTTCGTTGCTCGTGTGGAACAAGTGCGAGCCGTAGCAGTGGTATTCGATGCCCGACTCGGCGTCGCACTGGGAATGGCAGTTTCCGCCGAGGTGGTCGCGGCGTTCCAGGACGCAGACGTTTCGGCCCAACTGGCTGGCGGCCCGTTCGGCAATGGTCAGGCCAAAAATACCGGCGCCGACCACGACCAGATCAAAATCCTGCAAGGAGCGGCCGGTTTGACCAATTTTCAAGCTGTGCTGTCGCATGGCGATCCTTCGCGCAATGGTGGCGAGGCAGGTCGGCAAACAGGGGGACGCGATGAGCCGCAAGCGAGCCCGGTTGCCGGTCTTCTCCCGTGAACCGTCGGACCATCCCTGGTCCGGCCGCCGATTACGGAGAGTTTTGTACCGGAAAATGCAGGCGTGAATCAAGTTCATTTCCGCTCATCGACAGCAGCATGGGGGGTATTTTGGCATGGACTCTGTTCTGTGAAAGCTGGTAAACTGTGCCGACTTTGATTGGTCGACGTGGGCCGTCACCTCGATGCAGCTAGGAGAGTTCATCGTGAAGCGGTTGCAGAACATCGTCTTTCCGAACGTGGAGTTGCAGGATTACCCGGAGCTTTTCTATCATCGCCATGAAGTTCTGAAACCGACGCAAGAGGGAGTCCAGTCCGAGGTCCGGCTGGTTTTTGACTCGTACATGAATGCGTTGGCGGTGAGAAAATGGAGAACTTACACAGACGTCGGTGACTTGTATCTGTGTTTGCGTTTTTCGGGGCGAGCCAGGGTGTCGATCCATGCCGCCACGTTGTACTCTCGGCATTGGAGCGAAACGCGGCAGCTTGCGTCCCACGAGTTGGTTTCACGAGGTGAGCAGTATTGCGAGATTCGGCTGGACGAGCCTGCCGACGCGATGATGCTGTATTTCGAGATTGCCACGGCGGCGGGCGAAAAGTTCGAGCTGCACGACGCCTATTTCGGCACGACCGCTCCGGCGACCAATGAGGTCCGGATGGCGATTGTCACGTGCACCTACCGCCGGGAGTCGTACATCGCAAAGAACCGCGAGCGATTTTGCGCGTTCTTGGACGAGTCGCCCGATCGCCGCGAGGTTTTCCATTGGGTTCTGGTCGACAACGGCCGGACGCTCTCGCCGACGGTCGAGAATGACAACATCCATCTGTTTCCGAACAAAAACACCGGCGGGGCCGGCGGTTTCACACGTGGCATGATCGAGGCTCTGCGCGCGGACGAAGGGTTCACTCACGTTCTGCTGATGGACGACGACCTGGATTTTTTCACGGAATCGTTCGTTCGGACGTACAACCTGATGCGGTACGTGAAGCCGGAGCATCGCAAGGCGTTCGTGGGCGGATCGATGTTCGCCAACAACGCGCCGGCGACGATTTTCGAGACGCTGTCGTTCCGCAACGACGCCTTGGTGGAAAAGTTGCATTGCAAGCTCGACGCCAAAAAACTGCACAATGTGCTGATCAACGACCAAGTGCCGCGGAGCCTTTTCGAGACGCCCGAGGCGAACATGGACAGCGCCTGGTGGTATTGCTGCATTCCGACGGACAATTTGCGGTCGGGCGGGCTGCCGCTGCCGCTGTTCATCCGATTCGACGACGTCGAGTATTCGTGGCGTCACAACGGGACGCATCACATCACGCTCAACGGGATTTGCGTTTGGCATCAGGCGTTTGAAAACCGTTCGGCCGCATCGGCCGCCGTGAATGAGCGATATTTTGCGCCGCGCAACATGTTCGTGCTTAATGCCCTGCACATCGAGGGGTTTGAATCGCGGTTTTCGCACCATTTTTTCGGCTTTTTCAAGTCGTGCCTGGCGCAATACGACTATCGCAGCGCGGAGATGCTGTTGGAGGCGATGCGGGACATTTTGCGGGGGCCCGACTGTCTGCGCGAAGATCCGCAAACAACCATGGAACGGCTCAAAACCATTCCCGGTCCGCAGGCCTGTCCGATCGCGCCGGACCAACGACCGCTGTTCAGCGACGAACCGTTGCCGATGGGACGAAAGCGACGTTGGCTGTATCGGGCCACAATCGGCGGCATGTTGCTGCCCGGGCGGTTTTTCGCCCAGGATGAGTCGCACTGCGCGAGCAATCGATGCTGTCCGCCGCATTTCGCCATTCGCCGTCGGGTGCGCGTGTTAGACGAAGCGACCGGGCAGTGTACGGTTCGAGAATTCCAGCGGGCCACGATCCTTCGGCTGACGCTGCGGTTTTTCGGGCTGTTGTGGCGGATGAAACGTCGTTATCGCAGTCTGCGCGACCAATATCGCCGAGCGTTTCCGGAACTGACCGGAGCGGAGTTTTGGGATCGGTACTTGGAACTCGACCCATGTCGTCCAAAAGCGTCCGAGCGGGCCGAAGTCGCCGCGACCGTTTGACCGGCGTCGTCCGACAAGGGGATTTTTTCTTTGCGGTTGCGCCATGATCCGAGCCATTCATCGTTTTTTCAAACGAATCGTTCCGCCGTACCGCCGCGTCTGGGACAAGGTCGGCCGGCTTCGTGAACGATTCAACGCCATGGAGCGGTTGTTGCACGAGGTGCGCGACGCGCAGAATGCGGCCCAGCGGGCGGTGTGGCGATCCGAAGTGCTTTTGGCCGGCGATTTAGAAACGATCGCCGCGATGGACTCCGCGCTGGTCCGGCGCTACGTTTTCGCCGCGGCGCAGGTCCCGGAACATGCGCACGTGTTGGACGTCTCGTGCGGGTTCGGGTTCGGAACGTATTACATCGCCACGCGCACGGCGTGCGATCAGGTGACGGGCTTGGACCCGTTGGACGGAAATCTGGCGGTCGCCCGATTGAAGCACGAATCGCCGAAGATCGTGTACGCGCAGGGCGATTGCGCCGAACGCGATTTTTCGGACGAGGCGTTTGACGTCGTGCTGTGGCTGAACGTGGCTCGCCATCGCGGCTGGGACGAATCGCGGTTTCGCCGAATGGCCAAAACGCTGTCGCCCGGCGGAACGCTGGTGGCCGCGTTTTTGAACCGCGATCGGCTTGCGGACCGCGACGCCTCGTTGGACGCCGTCGCGTATTCGGCCGCACAAATCAAGGCATTTTGCGCCGCCGCCGGATTGGCGGTGAACGCGGTCTGTTCACAACACGTCGGCGCGGACGCGCTGGCCCTCGGCGACGACGGCGACGTGTTGGTGATGATCGTTCGAAAATCAGGGGACAAAACGTCGTGAGGCGCGATGATGCTCAGTGATCGCATTCAAGCGATGCGGCGGCGCGTTCGTGATCGCGGCTACAAGGTGTTTCGCAACGGTCCGTCGCCGTGCATTGTGGAGGAAGGCCGCCGGCGGGGATTGTCGCTCATGCGGCGCGCGTCGCTGTTGACTCGGCGTATGTGCGAGTCCGAACAGCCGCTCGTGTTTCCTGACGAGCGAATCGTTTTCACGCGGACGATTGCGACGATCCCGCCACTGTTCGAGCCGTGCGAGTTCGACGTGTTTTTCCCGGGTCGGCAACCGAGCGATTTGATGCCGATCAACAATCTGTGCGCGGACTGGGGACTGTTGCTCGGCGAAGGATTGGTTCGACGTCGGGAGACGGCCCGGCAATCGCTTCAAAACGCGGCCGGGGCGGATCGGGATTTTTTGGAAGGCGCGATCGAGACCCTCGACGCCGTGTTGCAATTGGCCGAGCGTTATGCGGAGCGGGCGGAGTCGATGGGCAAGTCGGACGTGGCCGCCGTGTTGCGGCGCGTGCCGGCCGGGCCCGCCGAAACGTTTTGGGAGGCCCTGCAATCGTTGCGATTGTGTCACGCCGTGGTGTGGCTGTCCGGCCACTTTCACGTCGGGCTGGGGCGATTCGATCAGTACATGGCCCCTTATCTCGAAAACGATCTGGCGGCGGGCCGGCTGTCGGAGGCCGAAGCCAAGCAGTTGTTGGCCGAGTTTTTTGTCTCGCTCAACAAGGATTCGGACATTTACGCGGGCATCCAGCAAGGCGACAACGGACAGACCGTGATGCTAGGCGGCGTGACGCCCGACGGCCGCTGCGCGATCAATCGGTTGACGTATTGGGTTCTGGAGGTCTCGCGCGATCTGGCGTTGATCGATCCGAAGATCAACCTGCGGATTGATTCGCACACGCCGAGAGACTTGATGATTCTGGCGGCGGAGTTGACCAAAAAAGGGCTTGGTTTCCCGCAGTTTTCCAACGACGAGCGAGTGATTCCCGGCTTGGTTCGCCACGGCTACTCGCTGGAAGACGCCCGGGATTACACGGTGGCGGCCTGTTGGGAGTTCATCATTCCCGGCCGAGGCGCGGACGTGGTCAACATCGGGGCGGTCTCGTTTCCGGCGGCCGTCGACGCGGCCATTCGAGCCGGTTTGGCCTCCGGCGGCGACATGGCGGCGATCCATCAGCTCGCGCGGCGTGAGATTGGCTGCCAGGTGGAGCGTCAGGTCGAGGCGGTTCGCAACATGGTCAAGCTGCCCGCCCCGTATTATTCGATCTTCTTCCGCGACGCGGTGGAAAAGGGCCAAGACATCAGCCGTTGGGCAAAATACGACAACCTGGGCATTCATGGCGCGGCTTCGGCCGACGCCGCCGACGCGCTGGCCGCGGTCGATCGGTTGGTGTTTCACGAAAAAACCGTTGAGCCGCGCGCGTTGCTCGACGCGTTGTCGTCGAACTTCGAGCAGGCCGAGCCGCTGCGGCAACGTTTGATTCAAGAGGGGCCCAAGGTGGGCAACGACGACGAGGCGGCGGACGGGGAATTGCGATTTCTGTTCGAGGCGTTCGCCGACGCTTGCCAATCCGTGTCGCTGCCGGCGCCGTGCGCGTCGGGCCGAAAAATCATTCGGCCGGGCACGGGCTCGGCCATGTATTATCTTTGGCTCGCTCAGGGGGCGCCGTGGCCGATACGCGAGCCGCTGGTCGGCGCGACAGCCAACGGGCGTAAGGCGGGCGACCCGTTCAGCGCGAACCTCGCCCCGTCGCATCTGGCGCTGGTCGCCGGTCCGATCAGCGTTTTGAAATCGTTCTCGAAGATCGACTATTCAAGAATCGCCAACGGCGGTCCGATCACCGTGGAGCTGTGTTCCTGCGCGTTTCGGACGGAGGAGGACACCGCGAAACTGGCCGACTTCGTTCGGCTGGTGACGCAATTCGGTTGCCAGCAAATGCAATTGAACACGTTGAGCGTGGCGACGTTGAAAGAGGCGCAACGGCATCCCGACCGGCATCGAAACTTGATCGTCCGCGTTTGGGGATGGAGCGGCTATTTTTGCGAACTCGCGCCCGAGTACCAAAAGCACATTCTTTCGCGGCACGAATACGCCGGCGTTTGACTCGACGCGGTCTTTTCGGGGGCGTTTGTCAGTCGTCGTTGTGCGAGCCCGACTCTTGCTGCTGGTCCGGTTTGCGCTTCCACTCGAAACCGGCCGAGGATTTTAACTCGTTCATCCAGGCCTGCAAGATTTGCCGCTGTCCGGTCTGCGCGGCGGGGGCGTATTTGCCGAAATCGTCCACCGTGAACTGCTCCCACAACACCCGTTGCGACGGAGCCAGTTCGACCAGGCGAACCACATAGGCCGTCGATTGCGGCGCATTCATCGCCGCGCCGGATTGCTCGGGCGTCAGATGGAAAACCACTCGCATGAACGCATCGCCCGGCATCGAGACGCCGGAAACCTCGCTGATCCGTGCGGCGCCCGGCGCGGAACCGAACGCCACCGCGCCCGAGGTCATCCAACTAAACGCAGGCGGAGTGAGGACGCGCAGATCCGGCTGATCGGAAAACGCTTGCTTCAGCGATTTCTTGGCCTTGTTCGCTTCGGCCGCCAGTTTCTCCGCCGACTGAAGAGCCAACGGCCGGGCCTTGACCATTTTCCATTCACGCAACACCGTCTCTTTCATGCCCGGGTCGCTGAACTTCGGCACGCGCTCCTTGGCTTCGTCGGTTATCCAGAACAAGAACAGATTGCCGCCGAGGTCCATCGACTCTTCCGGGCGGAGCTTGGCCTGACTTTGGAACGCATAGCCGGCGATGGGCTCTCGTCCGCCGACCAACGAGGCGCCGATCTCGGCCGATTGCGCTTCCCATTGCGAGATCAAACCGGTCTGGCCGGCCGACAGTCCGTGGGCTTTGGCCAACTTTTCGAAATCCAACTTGGCGGGCGGAGTCGGCAGAAGGCTTGCGTCGCTCTTGCCGTCCTTGCCTTGGGCCTGGATGCTCGCCGCTCGATACTTGTTCCACTCGGTGGAATACTGCGTCATCTGCTCGTGCAGACCGGCGAACACTTTTTGGATTCGCTCAAAGGCGATTTCCCGCCGAATCCGATCCTTGGTCGCCTGGGCGAGGCTGCGTTTCGGCGGCAGGGGTTTTTGCTCGTCGGTGGTCGACGGTTTGGCCGGCTTTTTCTCCTGCAACATGGCAGTCAATCGGAACGGCGACGAGGACGGACGGCTCGACGAGGTCCCTTGAGGGGCCTTCGATTTGGCCTTGTCCTTGTTGGGCGAGGAGTCTTTTGGGCTCGCCGCGGGCTTTTTCGTCGGGGCCGCCTTGTCGGTGCTCGGCGACTGGTCGGCCGGCTTGTCGACGGGGGCGACCGACGCGTCCGCTTCCTTCTTCTCCGTGTAGAGGTCTTTGTTCTTCTCGTAACGCTCTTGAATTTCCTTGTCCGTGACGGCGGCGTTGAACTTGTCGGACTCCGCCTTGAACCACTGCAACGCGACCTTCTTCGGCTCGCGGAAACCGGGCTCGGCCGAGCCGGGGATGGGATATTGATCTTTATATTTTTCGAAAAACTCTTTCAACTCCGTCTCGGTCGGCGTCTTGATCTTGGCGGTGAAATCGGCGACGGGCAGGGCGACGGCCTCGATCGTGGCCGTTTGCTTGAACCGCAGGAAGTAATCCCACCGCTGAGCCGGCGTCAGTCCGCTGAGGCTGTAATGAAACATGCTTTCGAGTTGCAGGGCCGCCAAATCGTCGCGCATGGCACTGAAAAACTGCATCTCGGTGAGTCCGGCCTGTCGGAAGGCGGCCAGGAATCGGTCCGGCTTGACCCGGTTTTGCGTCAGCCCCTTCAAATAGCCGTTGACCATGTCATCGCTGACGATGATGCCCTGTTGTTGGGCAACTTGCGACAGCAGCCATGCGTTGGCCACCGACTCCTCGCTGCCCGAGCCAAGCCGCGACTCCAGCCACTGCTGGGCCATGTTGGCCGGCACGCCGACGGACTGCAACACAAAGGAGAGGGCTCCCAACACCTTACGCTTCTGTTGAACCAATGTCTGAAGATCGTGCTCCTTCAGATCGCCGAACTGCGTGGTGTGGACTACCACGGGGTTTTGAATCGATCGTCCACCCATCCCCTCCAAAATAGCGGGGAGGAAAACGAAGCCAAACATCGCCAAAAGCGTTAGCAGGGCCAACATCAGCTTCTGGTTCTTTCGGAAGATCGAAAACGGGCTAGCCATTGCGAATAATCCTTCTACGGAGGGGTTATCGGGCGCGAATTCGGCTTGACAAGCCAGGCCTAACGGGAGTAATGGTGTCGCAAGTCGTGAATTTCAGCGGTTGGTGTGGGAAGGACTTATGATATAAGGTCCTCCCCAACAAGGGTGTTGGAGCAAACGCATTCGCTTGCTGCAACGTAATCTGGCAATTCTAAATGGGTTGCGTACAAATGCAATGCCAATTCGAGAAGGGTTGCCGCAAAGGGATGATTCGATACAATTGCACAGTTTCTCCAGCTTCTCAGGAATAACATGGCCAAGAGATCGAGCAGTGCATCTGGAACCTCTTTGGTGATCGTCGAGTCGCCGGCGAAAGCTCGGACGATCAGCAAATTTCTTGGCCGCGGCTACACGATTGAAGCCAGCATTGGTCACATCCGCGATCTGCCGCAAGGCGCGAAAGAGGTGCCGGAGGAATACAAAAAAGAAGATTGGGCCTATCTTGGCGTCGATGTAAGTCACGATTTTAAGCCGATTTACGTCATTCCGCAAGAAAAGGCTCAGCAGGTTCGCAAGCTGAAGAGCCTGTTGAAGGACGCCTCGGAACTCTATCTGGCGACGGATGAAGACCGCGAAGGAGAGGCCATCAGTTGGCATCTTTGCGAGGTGTTGAAGCCCCGGGTGCCGGTCCATCGGTTGGTGTTTCACGAAATTACGGAAGAGGCCATTCGCGGCGCGCTGGAAAATCCGCGTCAGATTGACGACCACTTGGTTCGGGCCCAAGAGGTCCGCCGCGTGGTTGATCGGCTCTACGGTTATGACGTCTCGCCGCTGCTTTGGCGCAAAATCCGTCCGCGGCTGTCGGCCGGTCGGGTGCAAAGCGTCGCGGTTCGATTGATCGTCGAACGCGAACGTCAGCGCATGGCCTTTGTGTCGGCCACGTTTTGGGATCTGTTGGGCAGTTTCGCCAATGCGGCCGGTCAGAAGTTTCAGGCCGGCTTGGCGTCGGTCGCAGGGCGTCGCGTTCCGGCAAGCCGCGATTTCGATGCGACGACCGGGCGTCTAAAGGACGATTCGCTGTTGCTGTTGGATCAACAGCAGGCCGATCAGTTGCGCCAGCGATTGTTGCAGGGCCCATGCCGCGTGGCGAGCATCGAGGACAAGCCGTACACGACGCGGCCCTATCCGCCGTTCACCACGAGCACGTTGCAACAAGAAGCGAACCGGAAATACGGATTCACGGCCCGGCACACGATGCAGGTGGCCCAATCGTTGTACGAGAATGGGCACATCACCTACATGCGAACCGACTCGACGACGCTGGCCTCGGTGGCGGTCGACGCCGCCCGCAAGTTGGTCGCGTCGCAATACGGGCCGGAATATCTGCCGAACTCGCCGCGGCTGTATCAAACGAAAGTGAAAAACGCCCAAGAGGCGCACGAAGCGATTCGGCCGGCCGGCCACCCGTTCGATTTCCCCGAAGCGTTGCGAGGTCGATTGACGCCCGACGAGTTCAAACTGTACGACCTGGTTTGGAAGCGGACGGTCGCCAGCCAAATGAACGACGCCCGATGCCGGCGCGTGACGATCCGTCTGGAGTTGGACGACGCCCGATTCGAGGCGAGCGGAAAAACCATCGAATTTCCCGGTTATTTGCGGGCCTACGTCGAAGGCTCGGACGATCCGGAGTCGGAATTGACCGAGCGCGAAGCGGTGTTGCCGCCGTTGAGCGTCGGCCAGTCGGTCCAGTGCGTCGAGTTGGAATCGAAAAGCCACGCCACGCAGCCGCCCAATCGGTACAGCGAAGCGTCGTTGACCCGGGCGCTCGAAGAAATGGGCATCGGGCGGCCGAGCACCTACGCCTCGATCATCGACACGATCTTGGCCCGCGACTATGTGTTCAAGCTGAAACGCGGCAACGTGTTGGTGCCCACCTGGACCGCCTTCGCCGTGTCGCAATTGTTGGAGGCCCATCTGCCGAACTTGGTCGATTACCAATTCACCGCCGAAATGGAGGACGAACTGGACGCGATCAGCCGCGGCGAAATGAATTACGTCGATTATCTGCGGTTGTTTTATTTTGGCAACGGGCAGCCGGGTCTCAAACAGTTGCTCAAGGACAAAATCGAGGAGATCGACGCGCGGACCGTGTGTCGGGTGTCGATCGGCAAGCCGCAGGGCGGGGCGGGAGAAGAAATTTTTGTGCGGGTTGGTCGCTATGGGCCGTTCTTGGAGCAGGGCGAACGCCGGGCGAGCCTGCCCGACCAACTGCCGCCCGACGAATTGACGCTCGATTCGGCGGCGGAGATGCTCGACAAGGCCCAGCAAGGCGACCAACCGTTGGGCGTTTGTCCCGAGACCGGGCGGCCGATTTTCGTCAAGATCGGACGTTTTGGACCGTATGTCCAACGCGGCACGGCCGGCGACGACGAGAAGCCGCAAAACGCCTCGCTCTTGAAGGGCATGGAGCCGGAGCAAGTGACGCTGGAGATCGCGGTCCAGTTGTTGTCGCTGCCCAGAACGTTGGGCAATGACCCCGCGTCGGGCGAGCCGGTCGTGGCGCACAACGGACGGTATGGACCGTATGTGAAGTGCGGCGAAGAAACCCGTTCGCTGCCGGCCGAGTGTTCGCCGTTGACGGTCACGTTGGACCAAGCGTTGCAGTTGTTGGCCCAGCCGAAAGTCCGTCGCGGCGCGTCGGCGAGCAAGGAGCCGCTCAAGGTGTTCGACGTCTCGCCGGTTACAAATCAGCCGATTCGATTGATGCAGGGCCGCTATGGACCTTACGTGAGCGATGGCGTGACGAACGCTTCGATTCCGCGCGACATGACGCCCGAGGACGTCACGATGGAGTTGGCCGCGGAGTTGCTGGCCAAGCGCGCCGCGGCGGGCCCGAGTAAGCGAGCGACGCGCAAGAAGGCCGCTCCCACCGCGAAAAAGCCGGCCAAGACCGCCAAGAAGAAAACGGCGAAACCACGCGCCAAGACGGCCAAGAAGAAGACCGTCAAGGCCAAGAAAACGGCCGATTGACCGCATCCCGCGTGGGGCGTCGACGCCGCGGCGTTCTACTTGGGCTCGATCAGCACTTGGGCCATCGGGCGTTTCGGTACGTGATGCACTCCGGCGGCGTCGCGCCAATAGGCGATGTCGTCCGGGCCTTTCGCCTCTTCCAGCATGACCGTTTCGGCCGGATGGCCCAACGCAATGACCAGGACGATTTCGAGTTCGGTGGGCACGTGCATCGCGGTGCGCAACTGATCGCGGTCGATCGAACCGACCAGACAGCCGCCCCATCCGTGTTCGACGGCGGCCAACAACAGACTCTGGGCGACGATGCCCGCGTCGAGCTCGAACGTGCCGGCGATGCGTGGATCGCGAAGGATCAGCACGTAGGCGGCGGGTCGTTGGCCGGGCGTCGGGCCGCCCCAGTCCTTCAGCAACGCCGCCCAACGGAGGCACGGAAACACGCGAGCCGTTTCGCCGGGCTGGCTGGCGATCATGAATCGCAACGGCTGACGATTGCCGCCCGAGGGACACAACCGGCTCAGTTCGACCAGCTCGATGAGCGTGGAGCGATCCAACCGGCGATTTTCTTCAAAGCGTCGAAAGCTCCGATTGCGCGCCAAGAGATCGCGGACCGCGCCGTTCATGATTTTCTCCCGGTCAACGTTCGAGGTGATCGCCGAGCCGCCGTGCCACTTCGGTTTGCTCGGCATGGTTTGGACGGGCGGCCGTGTTCGAGGTTTTGGCCATGTCGCCCACCACGTCGATCAGTTGGGCCCGGACTTCGGGCGACACGTGCCGCAATCGGGTCGCCAGATTTTGCATGCCCGGGGCGTTCTGCTCGGCCGTGCGCGACAGCGCGCCGACGAATCCGACCGTCTGAATGAAGTTGCTGTCCGCGGTTTTGCCCATCAACGGCGAAACGGTTTTGCCGAGCAACTCCACGCCGAGCGGCTCGATGGCCAGGAAGCAATCCAAACGGCTCGTGACGTAATAGCGGCCGTTCGTTTCGCGGACGTATCCGCACTTGAGCACCAAAACGCCGCGTCCGTGGGCCGCGTGAGTCATCAGCGGGCCGGAATACTGGCCTTCGCCGTAAAGGATGTGCGTGTCGTGGCTCTTGTAGACGTACTCGAAATTGACCTCGGCGCCGGCCGGCTCGCGCAACTCGAACCGATCCTGGTCGACCTGCCGCAGTTGCAGCCGGCTGACTTTCATCAACTCCCAAATGTTGACGACGATGTCGGGGTGACGCACGAGGAACAAGTAAAAGGCGGGATCGCACTCGGCCACGCGGACGGGCATCCGGCGAAAGATGCTGACGTTCGACAGCACGGTCTTGATTTTCTCGCGGTCTTTCTCGTCGATTCGGTCCATCGGGATCGAGCGCGCGGCGTCTCGCCGAGCGGCGTCGCTGGTGGTCGCTTCCATGGGGTTGGACCGTGGAGTCGCCGCCGCGCCGGGCGCGAGGTTCGTGGAAACTCCCAGCAAGAAAACGAACGCAACGAGCGTCGGCCAAATGGAGCGACGCGGCCGGCACGCGAAGAGTTTTTGGGTTGATTCGAAACGGGCCATCCGCATCCCCCCTGATCAGGTGCAGAGCTTGGGCGGCTGTCAGTGCTCCTAATGTATTCGGTTTGTGACGGCATTGTCGGTCAGTCAAAATGTGAGGGCAGTTTTCGCAAGGATGTTGGGCACAGACGACGCGGCCTGGACGTTTTGCGGAGCCGCATCGGAAAGCTAGGGGCGATGGGTGGGATGCGTGTGCTGATTGGGTTGCGCAAAAAAACAGCCCCCGGAAGTTCATAAAACCTCCCGAGGGCGTTCTTGATCCATCGTGGAACGATGTCAAGGCTCAGATGACCTTGACGTTCTCGGCTCGTGGGCCTTTCGGTCCGCGACCTTCTTCGAACTCGACCTTTTGGCCTTCGCGGAGCTCTTCGATCCGGATCCCATCCAGCGCGGAGTGATGGAAGAACAATTCTCCATGCTCTCCTTGAATGAAACCGAACCCCTTGTCCATGATCAACTTCTTGATCGTACCCTGCGGCATGTTGCCACTCCTCAAAAAACGGAAACTAAAAAACGTGAAAACAGCCGAACGCCATCGTTCACCCTCCCCTTCTTTGAACGACAGGCCGGCCAAACGCATGAGGGGATCCATCAACCGCAATCGAAAAGCCGCGAAACGCCGCTTCCACAAACCGCAGTGTGACTTGTCCGGAGTTTTCGGAAGGAACGACACCCCGAACAGCGCCACCTCATTCAAGGGGAATTATACCATGCGGACTGACAGCACGGAAGCTGTTTTGCCGTGGTTTTTTCGCATGTTAAGATGGGATAACT